>NZ_JAIWOF010000023.1 GCF_020217025.1 Flavobacterium sp.
TAACAGTAACCGCTATTGTTTGTACACTTGGTATGAACGCACAAACAAAAATCAATTATCCAGAAACAAAAAAAATCGACCATGTTGACACGTATTTTGGCGAAAAAATCAACGATCCTTACCGTTGGTTAGAAGATGACCGAAGTGCAGAAACAGAAGCTTGGGTGAAAGCTCAAAACGTGGTTACTTATGGTTATTTAGAACAAATTCCATACAGAAATCAACTTAAATCTAGAATGGAACAATTGTGGAATTACGAGAAAATTTCGGCTCCATTCAAAGAAGGTGATTACACATATTACTACAAAAACAACGGACTTCAAAATCAATCGGTTTTGTACCGAAAAGATAAATCGGGTAAAGAAGAAATCTTTTTAGATCCAAATACCTTTTCAAAAGACGGAACGACTTCGTTAGGCGGAATTAACTTTTCAAAAGACGGAAGCTTAGTTGCGTATTCCATTTCGGAAGGCGGAAGCGATTGGAGAAAAGTAATTGTAATGGAAACCAAAACCAAAAAAATTATTGGCGATACAATTGTAGATGTAAAATTCAGTGGTGTTTCCTGGTACAAGAATGAAGGTTTCTATTATTCAAGCTACGACAAACCTGTTGGAAGCGAATTATCAGCAAAAACAGACCAACACAAATTGTATTATCACAAATTAAACACTTCACAAAAAACAGATAAATTGGTTTTTGGTGGCGATGTAAAAAGAAGGTATGTTGGTGGTGGCGTTTCGGAAGACGAAAAATATTTATTCATTTCGGCAGCAAATTCTACTTCTGGAAATGAATTATATTACTTGGATTTATCAAAACCAGACAGTAAAATAGTAACGTTAATTGACAATTACGAAAATGATAATGATGTTTTAGACAACAAAGGGTCAAAAATTTATTTGGTAACGAATTACAAAGCACCAAACAAACGCGTGGTAACTTTTGATTTATCAAATCCAGGAAAAGAAAACTGGAAAGATTGCATCGCTGAAACTGAAAATGTTTTGTCGCCAAACACAGGTAGCGGTTATATTTTCGCAAGTTATATGAAAGATGCCGTTTCATTCATTAAACAATACGATTACAACGGAAAATTAGTGCGTGATATTCAATTACCAGGTGTTGGAACAGCTGGTGGTTTTGGTGGAAAAGAAAAAGAAACTACTTTATATTTTTCTTTTACAAATTATGTAACCCCTGGAACTACTTATGCTTTTGATCCAAAAACAGGAAAATCAGAAGTATATCAAAAACCAAAAGTCGATTTCAATTCGGCAGATTACGAATCAAAACAAGTGTTTTACACTTCAAAAGATGGCACAAAAATTCCAATGATTATTACGTATAAAAAAGGGACAAAATTAAACGGAAAAAATCCAACTATTTTATATGGTTATGGAGGATTTAATGTTAGTTTAACCCCTTCTTTTAGCATCGCGAATGCCGTTTGGTTAGAAAATGGAGGCGTTTACGCTGTTGCGAATTTACGCGGCGGTGGAGAATACGGTAAAAAATGGCACGATGCCGGAACACAATTGAAAAAACAAAACGTTTTTGACGATTTCATAGCAGCAGCTGAATATTTAATCAAAGAAAAATACACTTCTTCAGATTATTTAGCGATAAAAGGCGGTTCAAACGGAGGTTTATTAGTGGGTGCGGTGATGACACAACGCCCAGATTTAGTAAAAGTAGCATTGCCAGCAGTGGGAGTTTTAGATATGTTACGTTACCACACCTTTACCGCTGGGGCAGGTTGGGCTTACGATTATGGAACTGCCGAGCAAAGCAAAGAAATGTTTGAATACTTAAAAGGTTACTCACCTGTTCATAACGTGAAAGCAGGCGTGAAATATCCAGCAACTATGGTAACCACAGGAGACCATGACGACCGAGTAGTTCCAGCACATAGTTTCAAATTTGCAGCGGAATTACAAGCTAAACAAACAGGAGAAAATCCAGTTTTAATACGAATTGATGTAAAAGCAGGTCACGGAGCAGGAAAATCGGTTGCTGCGACTATTCAAGAAAATGTAGATATGCAAGTCTTTACACTTTACAACATGGGTGTTAAAGAATTGAAATAGAAAAGTTAAAAAACTGATAAAAGAGCCTTCGGGCTCTTTTTTTATGCAATAAAATTTCAAAAAACGGGTTTTCTAGTTATGCAAATTTTAGTTTTTATATCAATCATTATTACTTCTATTGGATTACAAAGTTGTAATTCAACCATTAAAAGTGTGTATCGAGATGACTTTAGAAGTGCTTCAAAACCTGAAATAGAAAAAGTTCAAAAAGAAGTCAATGCCAAAAACAGTAACAAAAGTATTTTATTTCTAACTCAAGTGTACAAGGGAGAAAAAATCATCATTTCACAAAATGGAAAAACGATTTACTCTGAATATCCCATCACTAATTTAAACAACAGAATTGCTTCTTATTTAAGTTTCAACAACCAACAAGACTTGGTAATTAAAGATATAAGTTCCAAAAAAGAAATCTTAATTCCTGCCAAAAAATCAAGCAAACACAAATATGTTTATGTAATGAAAAAAGTAACTAAAGGAAAATTTCAATTCATTATTACCTATAGCAATACACTTAGACCTATTTAACATTTCTAGCTAATTGCCCATCACCATAAAATTGCATCAATACAAAAGCGCCAATTAAACTTGAAGCAACACCTTCAAAGAATAAAACTCCACAATACTGAATGATATTTATTTTTCCAACAAAAAAGAAAGTATCAGACAATGTTGTTAAATAGCTTTCTCCTCCTTTTGTATAGATGAATGCAATTAAACCAACTATTCCGAGGAAAACGCCTAACACTCCTGTTAAAAATCCAGAAAATAAATTTTCAAAATAGTCCATTTTCCCTTTATCGTAATTATGCTTGATTGTTTTATGAATTCCGTATAAAACTATAAAAGCGTTTAACGAGCGTAAGTAATTTTTACTTGCCAATCCTAAAAAATCCATTAATAGGAAAAACAATCCGATACCTAAAAAAATTAGGAATGCATTTTTTAATACTGTTTTATTTTTCATAATTTCCAGAGTTTAGATTAATAAAATTACAAATTTTAATCTAAACTACTGAAAATCAATATATAAAAATAAGTTAAATTAAAAACGATTGTCGCCGTCAAGCATTCTTCCTAATCCTCCAAGTAAACTTCCTTCCTCTCTACTGCTTCCACCAGCTTTTGGTGCCGATGCTATAATTCTATCTGCTAAACGAGTAAATGGTAACGATTGAATGTAAACAATTCCAGGACCACGAAGCGTTGCAAAGAAAATTCCTTCCCCACCAAAAATGGTATTTTTGATTCCGCCAACAAATTCGATATCGTAATCTACGTCTTTGGTAAACCCAACCAAACAACCTGTATCTACACGAAGTAATTCTCCTGATTGCAATTCTTTTCTGGCTAAAGTTCCGCCTGAATGTACAAATGCCATTCCATCGCCTTCTATTTTTTGCATGATAAAACCTTCTCCTCCAAACAATCCAGTTCCTAATTTTTTAGAAAATTCGATTCCAACTGAAACTCCTTTTGCAGCGCATAAAAAAGAATCTTTTTGGCAAATGAATTTTCCTCCAAATTGTTGCAAATCAATCGGTACAATTTTTCCTGGATATGGAGAAGCAAAAGACACTTTTCGTTTTCCAAAATCTAAGTTTTGATAAGCTGTCATAAATAAACTTTCGCCTGTTAAAACGCGTTTACCTGCCGATAAAAGTTTTCCAAAAATTCCTGCTTGTTGTTCTTGACTTCCATCTCCAAAAATAGTTTCCATTTTGATGCCGTTTTCCATCATCATGAAACTTCCAGCTTCAGCAATAACTACTTCTTGCGGATCTAATTCTATTTCCACATATTGCATTTCTTCACCATAAATATGGTAATCTATTTCGTGTGCTTGCATAATTTTTAGTTTTCTTAATTAGTCGAAAAGAAAATAAAATGTTACTACAAAACCCAAAAACCGAAAATAATATTGTTTTCAGTTTTAAGTAATAAGAAATGTTTTATATGTAAATTAAAAATGACCTAAAACAGATTTTCGAATTAACGAATTGAATGCCTTATATCCTAATAATCGTCTTATAGAACTCATGAAATTAGCATCAAATCCAATAGTATATCGTTTGAAATTTTTCTTTGGATTTTCAGCAATATTGAATATAGTTTTTGTAATAATAGGAGTAAGATTTATATTCTTCTTAGTTTTTTTATGTAAAATGGCAGTCACTTTATCCATTAACCTGTTGTAAGTATGAATTTTAGTTGTATTACATTTGGCAACATTAGATTGAAAAGAAGTTGGAGCGTTTCCAAATTGAACGGTACTAACACTAATATTAAAATCAAGAAGTTCATATGCCATACATTCTGAAAAACTTTCAACTGCTTGTTTAGTCGAGTGATAAAAACTACCTAATGGTAAGTTGACCAAACCTGCAATTGAAGAAATAGTGATGAATTGTCCAGAATTTTGACTTCTAAACACAGGGATGAAAGCTCTACAAACTTTGACAGCTCCTAACCAATTAACATTAACAATGTTATCAATTTTATGATCTTCAGACAACTCTACAAAACTCCGATACCCCAGCCCAGCATTGTTTAAAACAACATTGACTATTTTGTGCTCGTTAAGAATTTTATTTTTTGCTCTTATAATACTTTCAGTTGAAGTAACATCAAGTTCATAACAAAACACATTTGGAGTTGTTGCTAAACCATCCGCCAAATCAATTGAAATCATGGTAGCTATAACCGTCCAATTATTTTTCGCAAAATACAAAGCAGTTTCTTTACCTATTCCACTGGAAGCTCCAGTTATTAATATAGTCTTATTCAAGATTTTCTTTTTAGTAATCTAATTTTACATAACCGATTTCACGACTAATTCGCGCTTTTCTGCGATTAATGTAAGAGGATGAATTAGATGCTTTGTATTTTCTAGGATTAGGAAGAATAGCCGCAATTCCGGCAGCTTCATAACGGGTTAAACTAGCGGCATCTTTTCTGTACCAATGTTTAGCTGCTGCTTCGGCTCCGTAAACTCCATCACCCATTTCGATACTATTAAGATAAACCTCCATGATACGTTTTTTACCCCAAATTAATTCAATTAAAACGGTGTAATACGCTTCTAAACCTTTACGAACATAACTTCTACCTTGCCAAAGAAAAACATTTTTTGCCGTTTGTTGCGAAATAGTACTTCCTCCTTTTAGCCTTTTACCTTTTTGATTGTTCTTGAAGGCTTTTTGCATGGCTTCAAAATCAAAACCAGAATGTTCTAAAAAACGACCATCTTCGCTAGCGATAACTGCTTTTTGAAGGTTTAATGAAATTTCATCAATTGGCACCCATTCGTGACTGCATATCATTTCTTTCCCATCTTTATTATGTTCTAAAGCGCGCATACCCATTAAAGGTGTAAACGGAACTGGAACAAATTTGAAAAGTAAAACAACCGAAAAACTAATGATATTGAACCATAAAAAAACCAACCATAAGAAACGTAAAATCTTTTGACCTGTAGTTCTTTTTTTTGCTGGTTTTTTTGCTGAAGTCTTTTTACTTGGAGTAATTTTTTTTGCCATTCTATATTAAATCTGCTAATTCTTGTCCGACTAAACTACCTATAGCAACTCCCATTCCACCCATGCGAACTCCGCAATAAACGTTATTTGAAAGTTGTTCCACTATAGGTTTTTTATGAATTCCCACGCCCATAGTGCCGCTCCATCGGTGTTCAATTTCGAACTCCTGATGTGGCAAAATTACCGTTTTTAATAACTCTTCCAAACGATTTTGAATCAATTCGGTTGTATCATGAGAAGTTGTGGTTTCCCCTTCGAAATCTAAGTTTCTTCCGCCACCAAAAAGAATTCTATCATTGATGTTTCTGAAATAAAAATAGCCTTTATCTAAATGAAAAGTACCTTTAATATCTAAATTCGGAATTGGTTTTGTGATTAAAACTTGTGCTCGAGCCGGTTTAACTTGATTATTAGTTATTTGTGATGCAAAACCGTTTGTGGTGAACAATAATTTATTGGTTTTAAAAGAAATTCCATTGGTCTCCACCTCAACACCATCGTTTACTTCTTGAAAACTTGTTACGGTTTGACTGTTTAAAATCAGAATGTCATTTTGATGTGCTTTTTTTAGTAAAGCTTGCATCATATTTCCAGTATCGATTTGCGCTTCAAACGGATTAAAAATCAAATTTTCGAAAATACCTCCAAAATTAAAACGATCTACTTCTTTTGAAAAAACATCGGTTTTAAAAAGTGGTTTTATGATATCATTGATAAATGGAATTTTCTGAATGCATTCGTTATAAAACGATTCGTCTTCTTTTAGAAATAATTCGTAACCGCCATAAGGTTTCAAATCAATTACCGAATCACCGAGATTTTTTCGAAGCAATTGCAATCCTGCATATCGTTTTTGAATGAGTTTAATGACTTCTTCTTCGGTATGGGTTTTTAAATCGTCTATGATTTCGGAAATACTTCCAAAGCAGGCAAATCCTGCATTTTTTGTACTAGCACCTTGAGGCAAAACACCTTTTTCGAGAACTAGAATTTTGGCAGAAGGAAATCGCTCGCGCAAAGCTAATGCTGAATGTAAACCCACAATTCCACTACCTACGATAGTAAAATCGACGTTTGAAAACCAATTTTTTATTTCCCAATAACTGAGTTGCATTATTCTTGAGTATTTGCTGTCTTTTTTCTAGCTTTAATGGCTTTCATTATCAATGGAAATGAAGTTACAGCAATTAAAATTAAGATAATCGTTTCGATATGTTTCTTTAAATCAATACCAAATTCTTCATTAAAGAATCCGTACAAATAATGTCCGGCAAAAACTAAAAGAAACGACCATAAAAGCGAACTTAATACGTTATAAAGCATAAATTTGCTTTTTTCCATATGAACAATTCCTGCTATAATAGGCACGAATGTTCTAACTATTGGTAAAAAACGAGCAAATATGATGGCTTTTCCACCATGTTTTTCAAAAAACGCTTGCGACTCATATAAATATTTCTTTTTGAAAAAGAAACTATCTTGTTTGTTATATAAAAACTGACCACTAGTGGCACCAAACCAATATCCGAAAATATTTCCTAGAGTAGCCGCTGTGGCGATTAATAAAGCTAAAATGGTAACATTTGATAAATCGCTTGGAATCATAAAAAATGTTTCTACCAACTCGCGACTGTAAATTCCAGATAAAAACAAAAGACTGTCACCTGGTAAAAAGAATCCGGCGAACAATCCTGTTTCGGCAAAAACAATGAATAAAACCATGTAAATTCCGATGGGCACACCACCTATTTCCATAGTAATATAGAATTCGGGATTAAAAAGTTTGGTCCAATGAAAATCGTTCATAGTTAAGCCAATTTATTTACAGATTTAGCTACAATCATGGACACCGCTGCATCGCCGGTAACGTTAACTGTAGTTCTACACATATCTAAAGGTCGGTCGATCGCAAAAATTAAAGCTAAACCAGCTTCTGGTATTCCGGCTTGTGCTAATACAATTACCAACATTACCATTCCGGCTCCCGGAACAGCTGCACTTCCGATAGAAGCTAAAGTTGCAGTAACAATAATTCCTAATTGAGTTGCTAAAGACAAATCCATACCAAAAGATTGCGCAATAAAAACAGCAGCAACAGCTTGATATAAACTGGTTCCGTCCATATTAATAGTAGCTCCAATTGGCAAAACAAAACTGGCTACTTCATCATCAACTCCTAAATTATCAACCGTTCTTTCCATAGTAACTGGTAAAGTAGCTGCACTTGAACTCGTTGAAAAAGCTAATAATTGAGCAGGAGAAATTCCGTTGATAAAGAATTTTGGACTTTTCTTGGTGAATAGTTTCACCAATAACAAGTAGAAAGACATTACTAATATTAAACCTAATATCACGGTTAGGCCATACATTCCAAGCGCTTTAAACAAATCTAAACTTGGCGATTCGGCAACAATTGCTGCTAGTAATGCAAAAACTCCAAAAGGTGAAAACAACATTATTAAATCAATCATTTTCAAAATAATCTCATTGAAACTATCAAAAAAATCTTTAACAGGTTTCGATTTATCTTCTGGAATTAAAATCATGGCGATACCAAAAATCACTGCGAAGAAAATCACTTGTAACATATTACCGTTATCGGATGAAGCTTTTATAATATTATCAGGTACAATATCAATTAAAGATTGTAATGGTCCAACTTCACTTTGCTTGGCAGCAGCTTCAATTTTTGAATTGGCATCAGCTGTATAACTTGCAACTAATTCAGTTCTTGTTTGTTCCGAAATATAACTTCCAGGTTTGATAATATTAACAATTAATAATCCAATTGAAACAGCAATAACTGTTGTTAGCACATATAATCCAATTGTTCTTCCTCCCATTTTAGATAATTTGGAAATATCTTTTAAGTCAGAAATTCCTTTAATCAATGAAGCCAATATCAAAGGAACCGCAATTAACTTTAATAAATTAATAAAAATGGTTCCAAATGGTTTTATCCAATCGACAATAATGTCTTTTCCCCACGTAAATTGAATCAATATAAAAGCAAATAAAACTCCGAAAACCATTCCAAGTAATATTTGCCAGTGTAGTGCTAATTTTTTCATTATCAAGTTTGCTTTTAAGAATGTGAAAATAGGTATATTTTTTTGAACCTTAAAAAGATAATTACATATTCTTCCATTTCTTGTATTAAAAATTAAAAATGTCAATCTTCAATATTTCAAACACATAAATTTAAATTTTAACACATGTTTAATTATTTTAATCTATAAGTATGAATATCGTAATTTTTTACAATATTTTTTTAATTATTCGTATTGCAATATTAAAAAACTTAAATATATTTGCTCAACTAAAACCCAAACTATAACTTATGAAACAAAAATTTCTCCTTCTTGCTTTATTAGCAACTTCGAGTTTCCTACAGGCTCAAGACAGAGGAACGTTTTGGAAAACAGCTCAAAGTAAAAGCAAAGTGGCTTTGGAAAGTAAATTAGACCTTCCAGAAAAACAACTTTTAGACTTAGATGTTCCGGCTGCAACTAATTTATTAAGAAACGCTCCTGATCGTTTTTCTAATCAAAAATCTAGCGTAATTCTATCATTACCAAATGTGGATGGTACAATGGAGCAATTTAGAATCTATGAAAATTCCAACATGGAACCTGAATTAGCAGCAAGATATCCAGAAATCAAATCGTATATTGGAATTGGAATTGACAATCCAACAGCAAGTGCTTATATCAGTACTTCGCCACTTGGATTTAAGTCTATGGTATTAAATCCAGGGAAACCGGCTGTATTTGTTGAGCCTTATTCTCAAGATTTACAAACCTACACCGTTTACGTAAAAACAGACAAAAGAACTGCTTTTACTAAATTTGAATGTTCTGTTTTAGATAGAATTACTCCTTCAGATAGCAACAATTTAAGACCAAATGCTGACGATGGAAGTTTAAGAACTTTCCGTTTAGCAATGTCAGTTACGGGTGAATATACTGCTTATTTTGGAGGAACCAAAGCGCAAGCATTAGCCGCTATTAACAATACAATGACACGTGTTAATGGTGTTTTTGAAAAAGACTTTAATGCTAGAATGGTATTAATTTCAAATACCGATTTAGTAATTTATACTAGTGCTTCAACAGACCCCTATTCAGCATCAAGTTCAATGTCAAATTGGAATCAACAATTACAAACTACATTAACTAACACTATCGGAAATGCTAATTACGATATTGGTCACTTATTTGGTGCAACTGGTGGTGGTGGAAATGCAGGTTGTATTGGATGTGTTTGTGTAAATCCAACTTCTACTGTTCCACTAGGAAAAGGAAGTGGTTACACTTCACCAGCTAACGGAGTTCCTTCAGGGGATGCTTTTGATATTGATTATGTAGCTCA
>NZ_JAIWOF010000024.1 GCF_020217025.1 Flavobacterium sp.
CGAAATGGGTCACCAATTTGGAGCTAACCACACGTTCTCTATGAATAACGAAGGAACAGGAGCTAACATGGAACCTGGTTCTGGTTCAACTATCATGGGATATGCTGGTATTACGAGTCAAGACATTCAAATGAATTCTGACCCTTATTTTCATGCAATCAGCATTCAACAAGTTACAAATAATATTAAAACAAAAACGTGTCCAACTCTAACAGCAACTGGGAATTCTGTCCCAACAGCAAATGCTGGTTTAGATTACACCATTCCAAAAAGCACTCCATTCATGTTAACTGGTTCTGGAACTGATGCTAACGGAGACGCTTTAACTTACATTTGGGAACAATTTGACAATGCTTCATCTGCTCAAACTGGAGCTAGCTCTGCTGCAAGTGCAACCAAAACATCTGGACCAACTTTCAGATCATACAGCCCTTCAACATCTACTACAAGATATTTTCCAAGAATGCAATCTGTTTTAACGGGAGCTACTACTACTTCTGGTTCAGAAATTGTAGTTGAAGCTGTTCCATCGGTAGCTAGAACTATGAATTTCAGATTTACAGTAAGAGATAACAGAGCAGGTGGTTCAACAAATAATAGTGACGATATGATTGTAACTGTAAATGGAACTGCTGGACCATTCGTAGTTACTGCACCAAATACAGCGGTTTCATATGCAGGTGGTTCAACTCAAACCATTACTTGGAACGTTGCAGGAACAACTGCAAATGGTGTAAATTGTGCTAATGTTGACATTTTAATCTCTACAAATGGAGGGACAACTTGGTCGACTTTATTAGCTGCTACTCCAAATGACGGAAGCCAAGCAGTAACAATTCCAAATACAGCTGGAACTCAAAATAGAATCATGATTAAAGGGACAAATCATATTTTCTTTGATGTATCCAATACAAATTTCACAATTACAGCTGGAACTACTGATACAACAGCGCCTTCAACTCCAACATTATCTGCTTCTGGAACTACTCAAACAAGCACTAATTTGTCTTGGACTGCTTCAACTGATAATGTAGGCGTAACTGGTTATGATGTTTATAGAGGAACTACTTTACTTACAACAGTTACTGGAACAACTTATACGGCTACAGGATTAACTGCTTCAACAGCTTATACTTTTTCAGTAAGATCAAAAGATGCTGCTGGAAATGTGTCTGCTTCAAGCAATACAGTAAACGTAACAACTTTAGCTAACACAACTGATACAACAGTTCCATCAACTCCAACATTATCTGCTTCTGGAACAACACAAACAAGCACCAACTTGTCTTGGACAGTTTCAACTGACAATATTGGTGTAACAGGATACAATGTTTACAGAGGAACAACTTTACTAACAACTGTTACTGGGACAACTTACACTGCAACTGGATTAACAGCTTCAACAGCATATTCGTTCAAAGTGAGAGCGAGAGATGCAGCAGGAAATTTATCTGCTGAAAGTAACACAGTAAATGTAACTACATTAGCAAACTCAGTAACTTATTGTGCTTCTCAAGGAAATAGCACAGCTGACGAAAGAATTGGAAGAGTTCAATTTGGAACAATAAACAATGCTTCAACTGGAACCGCTGGATATGAAAACTTTACAGCGATTTCAACAAATATTGTAAGAGGAACTGCCAATACAATTTCAATCACCCCAACTTGGACTGGAACAGTTTACAGCGAAGGCTATGCGGTATTTATCGATTACAACAACGATGGTGATTTTGCTGATTCAGGCGAAACTGTTTTCACTAGAACGGCTACAACAGCAACTCCTATTAGTGGAAGTTTCACAATTCCTTCAACAACTACTTTAGGTGCAAAAAGAATGAGAGTTTCTATGAAGTACAATGGTGTACCAACATCTTGCGAAGCTTTCTCTTATGGACAAGTAGAAGATTACACAATTAATGTAACATCATCTGCTAAAGAAATTGATAATACATCTCCATTAACGTTCAGTTTATATCCAAATCCTGTGAAAGGTGATGTATTAAACATTTCAGACTTTGAAGGCGAAGCTTCTTACAGAATTTTCAGCGCTATGGGTCAAGATTTAGGAAATGGAAAAGTAGAAAACAACGCTATCAATGTGGGTCATTTAGCAACTGGAACTTACATGATTGAAGTTACTACTGCTAATGGAACAAACATGAAACGTTTCATCAAACAATAATTCCAGTAAATGGAAATCTAAAAACCGCTCAGTAATTGAGCGGTTTTTTTATGCGTTTAATTTTGTATTTTTATACCATTAATATTTACAAACATGAAAAAATTAGCCTTACTAATTACTTGTATTATGAGTATAACTGCCGCAAGCGCACAAAACGTAATGACTCCCGAAACTTTATGGCAATTAGGAAGAGTTACGCCTTTAGGAATTTCGAAAGATGGAAAACTTTTAGTTTACAAAGTGGGAACTCCTTCTATTGAAGAAAATAAAATCAATTCAAAATATTATACAATTCCTGTTCAAGGCGGAAATGCTACTTTGGTGGAAGATTACAAATCATTATTAGCTGATAAAAATGTTTCTCCTGACGGAAAATTTCTGTTATTTTCAAAAGAAGTTAAGGTAGAAAAATTATTAGGAAAAGACATTTATCCAGAATTATCAAAAACTACAGCTCAAGTTTACACAGGTTTAGATTATCGCCATTGGGACACTTGGAATGATGGAACGCACAATCATGTTTTCTATTCCGAAAATAAAAAAGATGCCGTTGGAATTGACATTATGCCAAACGAACCTTATGATGCTCCTCAAAAACCTTTTGGTGGTGATGAAGATTATGTTTGGTCTCCAGACGGGACAAAAATCATCTACGTTTGTAAAAAGAAAGCTGGAACAGCTTATGCAACCAGCACCAACACCGATTTATACGAATATGATTTAGCAACCAAAATCACAAAAAACCTTACCGAAAGCAATTTAGGTTACGATACGCATCCGATTTTTTCACCAAAAGGCGATTTGTCTTGGTTACAAATGAAACGCGATGGTTTTGAAGCGGATAAAAATGATATTATCGTTCGTCATAGAGAATTAGACATTAATTTAACTGCGGGTTGGGACGGAACTGTGGACAGTTTTACCTGGAGTAACGATGGAAAAAAAGTATATTTTGTTGCGCCAATTAAAGGAACAAAACAACTTTTTGAAGTGAATTTTCCAGGTTTAACAAAAATTGCTGTTCGTGTAATTCAATTAACTGATGGCGATTTTGATGTGAATGCAATTGTTGGTTTTACAGGAACTTCGGTTTTAGTAACTAGAAATGATATGAACCATGCTCCAGAAGTATATTCGTATGATTTAGCTAAAAAAACTTGGAAACAAATTACGAAAGTAAATGATGAAGCTTATACTAAAATCGCTTCTTGTAAAACAGAAAAACGTTGGGTTACGACTACCGATGGCAAAAAAATGTTGGTTTGGGTAATTTTACCTCCAAATTTCGATAAAACTAAAAAATATCCAGCGCTTTTATACTGTCAAGGTGGACCACAAAGTGCGTTGACTCAATCGTATTCTTTCCGTTGGAATTTCCAATTAATGGCTTCGCAAGGTTATGTAATTGTGGCACCAAATCGTAGAGGAATGCCAGGACACGGAACGGCTTGGAACGAACAAATTTCAGGCGATTGGGGCGGACAAGTTATGGATGATTACTTAGCTGCAATTGATGATGTAGCAAAAGAATCATACGTAGACAAAACACGTTTAGGCGCTGTGGGTGCGAGTTATGGAGGATACTCTGTATTTCAATTGGCTGGAATTCACAAAAATCGTTTCAAAACCTTCATTTCTCATTGTGGTATTTTCAACACAGAAAGTATGTATGGAACTACAGAAGAAGTTTTCTTTACGAATTGGGATTCAGGTGGTGCTTATTGGGAAAAAGATAATGCAAAAGCACAAAAAACGTATAACGAATTCAATCCAATTAAGTTAATTAACAATTGGAATACACCGATTTTAATTATCCAAGGCGGAAAAGATTACCGTGTACCAATTGGACAAGGACAAGAAGCCTTCCAAGCGGCACAATTAAAAGGAATTAAAAGTAAATTCTTATTGTTCCCAGATGAAAACCATTGGGTACTAAAACCACAAAATGCTTTGGTTTGGCAAAGCGAATTTTTTGGTTGGTTAAAAGAAACACTTTAAAAGTTCAAGGACAAGAGCAAGTTCAATTTTCAAATTGTTCTTGCTCTTGAATTTGATTTTTGACCTTGAAAATGATTCCATTCGAAGACATAGAACTCACTATAAAAACCTTTCATAAGCATGGCTTAACGAAAGAAGCGGCGCTATGGCTTTTAAAAGTATATGAATTAGAACATCCCAATTTTGCAGGTTTTGAATTTAGAGAAGCCGCAAAACCCGATTTTATTTTAATGACTGCCGAAGGAGAAATTGGAGGCAAACAAATTATACGCATTCCAGAAAACACGTTTGAATTTCCATTGGTTTTGATGTTGAATTTATTGGCTCATGAAATGATGCATGTAAAACAAAAAGCACCAGAAATCGCCATGCAAGACAAAAACGAACGCGAATGGCAAGCGTATTACGAAATGTTGTTTCACAAAGAATTTCCTTTAATTCCGAAGGCATCAGTTCATCATCAAAAGTTTTTTGCGGAAAAAGCGATGATTTATTACAATCGTTCAGAAAAAGAAGCCAATCCGTTGCGATTAAAATATGAAAATCAGAAGTTAGAAATTGACGAATTGATTAAAAGTTTAGGGTAAAAACCAACTCTTAATTTTTCACAAATTTAAGATTAACTTCTTGTTCGTTCTCGGTAACTAATTTTGCGATGTATAAATTTTGAGGTAGTTTTTCTACATTAATTTGATTGTTTTGAATTTGTTCCCTCATTACTTTTCTACCATCAACCGTATAAATAATAACATGATTAAAAACAATATCAGATTTTATATACAATATATCTTTTACAGGATTGGGATAAAAACTAGTATTTTGAAGTGCAAAACTTTCATTATCTAACACTACACCTATTTTAATAGCATAGGCTTGATTGCCACTAGAAAGAACATTAACTCCAACAGCAATGTATCCATCATCATCAGTTTTAACAAGGTCTAACAAATTACCTTCTGCTAAACATAAATTCCAAATATTTTCATTAGCAGCATTAAATCGTTGGATATTAAAGTGCTGCATTGAATAACTCTCTGAGCAATCACTCATTGTGCCTATGGTATAACCTCCATCGGGCTCAGCAATTATTGATGATTCTGTAAACGCCCAAAAACCATTGGTAATAATTTGTTCTGAAAGTAGGTTTCCATTGGTGTCGGTTATAATCGTCCACACATTAATTTCTCCACTATTGTTTGAAACATCACCATCAAATGAAGTTGATGCTCCTGCAAAAATATAATTACCATTTACTAGTTCAGTTACCGCCCAAACATCTTCATCTACACTGCCTCCATACTCTTTCTCCCAAATTAGATTCCCAAGAGTATTTAATTTAGCCAAATAAAAATCAGAAGTTCCTGTGTTATATTCTTTATGACCTGCAACTAAAAAATTACCATCTGTGGTTTGAGTTGCTGTTTGTAGTTGAATTGCATCCGCAGAACTTATTTCTCTTTCCCATTCTATCACTTTAGATGCATTAAGTTTTGCTATCCAACCATTTCTTGAATATGGGGAATCAGGTGTTGTTTTATGCCCTGAAATTAAAAAACCACCATCTTGGGTTGCCACTAATTTTGTGATATACAAAACATCGGAATGAGGATAACTCCATTGATTTAGTAAAACACCGTCATTATTATATTGAAATAAACTAAACGTACTTGTATTTGGTGGATTAGAATACTTAACAGAATAAATATAATCATCACTTTGTTGAACAATACCTTTTGGTATACCAATTTGTAGGTTATTATTTTCCCAAATTAACTGATTATTAGTGTCAATCCTAACCGTTAAGCCTCCACTAACAACCGCAGAAGGATAATAACCTCCACTTAAAATAAATTCTCCATTGTTAGTTTTTAAAATATTATAAAAAATTGATTCTAATTCTCCAAACTCTTGTTCCCAAAGCACAACAGGCGTTTGGGAAAAAAGTTTGAAACAACTAATAAAAAATAATGCTGTCACATTTTTTTTCATAAACCGCTTTAATTTCATTAAGCAATTTAAAAAAATTATAAATGAATTCCTAAAAATAAAAGTTAAACTTATTTTGCACTTCTAATTTAAACAAACAGTATTAAAATTATAATAGCATAAAAAAAAGCGATTTCAATTGAAATCGCTTTTTTAGTTTTTATTCTTGAGGGTCTTTCATTACAAAAGATTCCATGAATTTTGTAGTGTAATTTCCAGCCACATAATCTGGTTCGTCCATTAATTGTCTGTGGAATGGGATTGTGGTTTTGATTCCTTCGATTACGAACTCATCTAAAGCACGCTTCATTTTATTGATTGCTTCTTCTCTAGTTTGAGCAGTTGTAATTAACTTAGCAATCATAGAGTCATAATTTGGTGGAATTGTATATCCAGCGTAAACGTGAGTATCTAAACGTACTCCGTGTCCTCCTGGAGCATGTAAAACCGTAATTTTACCTGGCGAAGGGCGGAAATCGTTATAAGGATCTTCAGCGTTAATACGACATTCTATTGAGTGTAATTGTGGATAGTAGTTTTTCCCTGAAATTGGAATTCCAGCCGCTACCATGATTTGCTCACGAATTAAATCGTAATCGATTACTTGTTCTGTAATAGGGTGTTCTACTTGGATACGTGTGTTCATTTCCATGAAGTAGAAATTTCTGTGTTTATCAACCAAGAATTCAACTGTTCCAGCACCTTCATATTTAATATATTCTGCTGCTTTAACTGCTGCTGTTCCCATTTTTTCACGCAATTCATCTGTCATGAAAGGCGATGGAGTTTCCTCAGTTAATTTTTGGTGACGACGTTGTACCGAACAATCTCTTTCAGATAAGTGACATGCTTTCCCGTAAGAATCTCCAACTACTTGAATTTCGATATGACGTGGTTCTTCAATCAGTTTTTCCATGTACATACCATCATTTCCGAAGGCTGCAGCTGCTTCTTGACGCGCACTTTCCCATGCTTTCAATAAATCTTCTTCTTTCCAAATAGCACGCATTCCTTTACCACCACCACCAGCGGTAGCTTTCATCATTACAGGATATCCAATTTCTTTTGCTACTTTTTTAGCTTGTTCGAAATCTTCTAAAATCCCTTCAGAACCCGGAACACATGGAACTCCAGCTTCAATCATCGTTGATTTTGCTGTAGCTTTATCTCCCATTTTTTCAATCATTTCTGGAGAAGCACCAATAAACTTGATACCATGCTCTTGACAAATTTTTGAAAACTTAGCATTCTCAGATAAGAATCCATATCCTGGGTGAATAGCGTCTGCATTTGTAATTTCGGCAGCAGCTATAATATTTGACATTTTTAAGTAAGAATCTTTACTTGGTGCAGGTCCAATACAAACCGCTTCATCAGCAAATTTTACGTGTAAACTTTCAGCATCAACAGTTGAATAAACCGCAACTGTTTTGATGCCCATTTCTCTACAAGTTCTAATTACACGTAGTGCAATTTCACCTCTATTGGCAATTAATATTTTTTTAAACATGTTTTTTTAATTAGATAATTAGACAATGTGTCAATTAGACAATTATGAAGAAAGAAAACTTCTAACTTCCAACTTCTAACTTCTAACTTTATTAAGATGGATCAACTAAGAATAATGGTTGATCAAATTCAACTGGAGATGAATCATCTACTAAAATTTTCACGATTTTACCTGAAACTTCAGATTCGATTTCGTTGAATAATTTCATTGCTTCAATCACACAAAGAACATCTCCTTTTCCGATAGTTGAACCTACTTCAACAAACATTGGTTTGTCAGGAGCTGGTTTTCTATAGAAAGTACCAATGATTGGTGATTTTACTGTAATATATTTTGCATTATCATCAGCTGCTGGAGTTGCTGCTGGAGCATCTGCAACTACTGGAGCTGCTGCTATTTGAGGAGCTGCCATTTGTGGAGCCGCTTGCATAGGCATTTGCTGTACATAAGTTGTTGTACTTTCTGTTCCTTCAGCAGTTGTTTTTATGGTGATTTTAAAATCGTCCATTTCTAATTTTACTTCTGTAGCACCTGATTTAGCTACAAATTTGATTAGGTTTTGAATCTCTCTAATATCCATAATATTTGATTTAGTTTAGTTTTGTTATTATTTAGTGTAAGCCCATTTTAAATAGATAGCACCCCATGTGAATCCGCCACCAAAAGCTGCAAAGATAATGTTATCTCCTTTTTTCAATTGGTTTTCGAAATCTGATAATAGTAAAGGTAGGGTTGCCGAAGTAGTATTTCCGTATTTTTGAATGTTGATTAAAACTTTAGCTTCGTCTAATCCCATTCTATTTGCTGTAGCATCAATAATTCTTCTATTGGCCTGATGTGCTACTAACCAATTGATATCGTCGTGAGACAAATTGTTACGCTCCATGATTTTCTCACTCACATCAGCCATTCCAGAAACGGCGTATTTGAAAACCGTTTTTCCATCTTGGAATACAAAATGTTGTTTGTTTTTTACGGTTTCTTCTGAAGGAGGCAAAATAGAACCACCTGCTTCAATTTTTAAGAATTCTCTTCCGATTCCATCACTTTTTAAGATTTCATCTTGAAGTCCTAATCCTTCGGTATTTGGTTCAAACAATACAGCTCCTGCCCCATCACCAAAGATGATGCAAGTAGCTCTGTCTGTATAATCGATAATCGATGACATTTTATCAGAACCTATCAATAAAACTTTTTTGTATTTTCCAGATGCGATGTAAGCTGAAGCTGCAGACATTCCATAAAGGAAACTCGAACAAGCAGCTTGTAAATCAAATGCAAAGGCATTCGTTGCACCAATTTGTGTAGCTACATAAACTCCTGTTGAAGCTACTGGCATATCTGGAGTTGCCGTTGCCATAATCACTAAATCGATATCTTTAGGATCTAAATTGGCTTTTTCTAATAAATTTTGAGCGGCTTTAATCGCCATGAAAGAAGTCCCTTTTCCTTCTTCTTTTAACAATCTTCTTTCTTTAATTCCGGTACGAGTGGTAATCCATTCGTCATTGGTATCTACTAATGTTTCCAATACTTGATTCGACAAAACAAAGTCGGGAACATAAGAACCTACTGCCGTAATTGCTGCTGTTATTTTATTCATCTTCGATTAATTTTTCCTTCTGAATTTTTAGGATTCAAAAAGTGGTGGAAATTACAAAAAAAATTTCAAACGAATCCTATTCGTTTTTGTTAATTTAAAACGAATGGGTACTTAACAAAAAAACTCTCACAATGTGAGAGTTTTCTCTATTTTTTTGTTGATGCAATTAAGCCACTGCTTCATTTTTATCAATTACAACTTGACCTCTGTAGTACATTTTACCTTCATGCCAGTAAGCTCTGTGGTATAAGTGTGCTTCACCAGTAATTGGACATGTTGCGATTTGAGCAACTGTCGCTTTGTAATGTGTTCTTCTCTTATCTCTTCTTGTAGACGACTGTCTTCTCTTAGGATGTGCCATTGTTCTATTTTATTTATCCGTTAATAGTTTTTTTAAATTCTCCCATCTAGGGTCAATATCATTATTTTGTTGTTCTTCTTTTTTGTTTTCTTTTGGAGAAAGCGATTCTAATTTTTCAATTACATCAGACAGCGAACCATCTTTAACACCAGGATGTACTCTACGTAAAGGCACCGACAATATAATTGATTCATATATATATTGTGCAACATTTACTTGAAACTCGCCATGTGGTAAAATGAGCAACTCCTCATTTTCATCATTAAAGGCATCTCCAAACTTAACTAAAAGTTTTAATTTTCCTTTAATTGGTAAATCAAACTCTTCACCCGACACATCACAAGGTACATTTACAGTTCC
>NZ_JAIWOF010000025.1 GCF_020217025.1 Flavobacterium sp.
TTTATGCTTAAAATCGAGTTCAAGCATAGTGCTTTTCTTCTCTAAAACAATATCTACTTTAACTGAAACGTCATTAAATTCGTCGTAATCAAAGTTTTTAAAGAACGTATTATCTATTTGATAATCAAACTGATGCCTCCCTATTTTTAATCCCACAAAAGGAATTAAATATTCTTTTAAATTGTTCATAACAACAGTTTTACCTTTTTAAAAGGTGTGCAAAGATATAAAATATTTATAAATTCAAACTAGTTGTAAACATTTTTTTGTTTATAACTGCTTTTCTTTTGTTTTTAAAGGGTTTTTAATAAGCTCTTGATAGTCATTTCTTTTCTTAAAAATATCAATTGCTAAATAAACCGCCTCTTTAAATGACTCGTGATTAGCCACTCCTTTACCTGCAATTTCATAAGCAGTTCCGTGATCTGGGGAAGTTCTAATTTTATTTAATCCAGCTGTATAATTAACTCCATTTCCAAAAGACAATGTTTTGAATGGAATTAATCCTTGATCATGATACGTTGCAATAACCGCATCATATTTTTCATATTGTGCCGAACCAAAGAAGCCATCTGCCGAAAAAGGTCCGAAAACCATATTTCCTGCTTCAAATAATTTTTTCAAGGCCGGCTTAATGATTTTTTCTTCTTCTTGACCAATTACACCATTATCACCCGAATGTGGATTCAATCCTAAAACCGCCACTTTTGGTTTTTCAATTTCAAAATCTTGCTTTAACGTTTGAATGATAGTTTTGATTTTACTCGAAATTAATTTTTCATTCAAATGTTTCGCCACTTCATTCACTGGAACGTGATCAGTTAGCAAGCCAACACGTAAATCATCATGCACCATTAACATTAAAGCATCACCCTCTAATTCTTTATCCAAATAATCCGTATGACCCGGGAATTTAAATTCTTCTGATTGAATATTATACTTATTAATAGGTGCTGTTACTAAAACATCAACCAAACCTTCTTTTAAAGCTTTTGTTGCAGCAACAAAAGATTTAATTGCATAGCTTCCAACTACATCATCATTTTTTCCGAATTCTAAATTCACTCCTTCGCGCCAAACATTTAATACGTTGATTTTTCCAACAACCAATTGCTCTATTTTATCAATCCCATGAATAGCAATATCGATATTTAATTCTTTTCTCAAAAAAGAAACAATCTTAGCATTTGCAAAAATTACTGGCGTACACAATTCTAACATTCGAGTATCTTCAAATGTTTTTAAAATTACTTCGCTTCCAATACCATTTAAATCTCCAATCGAAATTCCAACAATTATATTTTCTGCTTTTTTAACCATGACAAGTGTGATTTATTGCTTACTTTTGATGTGCAAATTTAGTAAAATTAAATCAGTTATGTTTACCGGAATTATAGAAACCCTCGGAATTATAAAAGAAATCGAAAAAGATCAGGAAAACCTGCATGTAACGGTGGAATCTGACATTACTCACGAATTAAAAGTCGACCAAAGTGTAGCACATAATGGCATTTGTTTAACGGTGGTGAAAATCGAAAACAAAAATTACACCGTAACCGCCATCAAAGAAACGATTGATAAAACTTCGATTGGAAATTGGAAAGTTGGAGATGTTGTAAATTTAGAACGCGCCATGAAATTGGGAGACAGATTAGATGGACACATTGTTCAAGGTCATGTTGACCAAATTGGAACGTGTACAAATATTAAAGAAGCTAATGGAAGTTGGGTTTTTACATTTGAATACGACGCTTCATTAAACAACATTACCATTGAAAAAGGTTCAATAACCATAAACGGAACTAGCTTAACAGTTGTAAATTCAGGATTAAACACATTTAGTGTCGCAATAATCCCTTATACTTTTGAACACACTAATTTTAACACTTTTAAAATTGGCACAAAAGTAAATTTAGAATTTGATGTAATTGGAAAGTACGTAAGTCGATTAAACGAATTAAGAAAATAAAAAAAGGCTCTTATATAGAGCCTTTTTTTGTAGATATATATTTCTTAGATAAATAATAACCTGAAACTAACGCCAAAAGGAATAAAACAACCAATCCTCCATCAATAGGCAAGCCAGGCGGCGGCGGTGTTGGTGGTGGCGGTTCGACTGGAGTAGCAGCTAAAACACCTTGAATACTAAAAAGTACTACTAAAATTGTTATAATTTTATTCATAATTGTTCTCATTGGGGGCAAAAGTATAATTTATATCATTCCTTTACTAATAAAAGAAAATATTTAATAATAAGTTAATATTGTACAACTCAAACTTATTAGAAAACACGAAAATATAAATATTTTTATACTTTACAAGTTATTTTTAAAAAAAAACTTAAAAAAAACTTAAAATTTGTTAATTGTGAGTTTTTTCTTCTTAAATCTTAACAATAAAAGTGGTCCCACCTGGGCTCGAACCAGGGACCACCTGATTATGAGTCAGGTGCTCTAACCAACTGAGCTATAGGACCAGTATTGAAGTTGCAATATTAAGACTAATTTTTAAGGCAACCAAATATTTTTTTAAACTTTATTTTATTTCTTGACAAAGCTCTACCAGCACGCCATTAGTGCCTTTTGGATGTAAAAAGACAACCAATTTATTATCAGCACCTTTCTTCGGAATCTCATTTAAAATTACAAAACCTTCGTTTTTTAGCCTAACAACTTCTTCATTAATATCATTTACGTCAAAAGCGATGTGATGGATTCCTTCTCCTTTTTTTTCTAAAAATTTAGCAATTGGGCTATCTGGATTAGTTGCTTCTAACAATTCTATTTTATTTGGTCCATTCATAAAAAAAGAGGTTTTAACTCCTTCACTAGCCACTTCTTCTTCCTTGTATGGCGGTTGTCCAAATAATTTTTCAAACAAAACATTTGAAACTTCTAAACTTTTTACAGCTATACCTATATGTTCTATTTTTCTCATCGTATTATTTTTTTAATGCGAACAAAGTTAACAAAAAACCACAAACGGTTATCCGAAGACATTCATATATAGTTATAAAAGAATACGGCTTGATGAATTTTTATGTATTTTTGCACCATGGAAACAAATAGACAAAAAAAAATAGGGGCACTTTTACAAAACGACTTGGTATCGATTTTACAAGGTGAAATCCGTAAAAATAACATCAACAACCTAGTAATTTCGGTTTCAAAAGTAAATGTAACTTCAGATTTATCTATTGCAAAAGTACATTTAAGCGTTTTTCCAACCGATAAAGCTCCAGAAATTTTAGCTGCTGTAAAAAGCAACGCACCGCTTATTAAACATGATTTAGCACAGCGTGTAAAAAATCAATTGCGAAAAGTTCCAAATTTGATTTTCTACATTGATGATAGCTTAGATTACATCGAAAAAATTGACAAAGCATTAACTGGAGAAGA
Organism: Flavobacterium sp.; assembly: GCF_020217025.1. Taxonomy (GTDB): domain Bacteria; phylum Bacteroidota; class Bacteroidia; order Flavobacteriales; family Flavobacteriaceae; genus Flavobacterium. The sequence goes on from NZ_JAIWOF010000025.1 coordinate 3,399, forward strand.
AAATCCAATTGAAAATCCAGATTTATTAGAAAAAAGAAAGAAATCGTAATTTGAACCTTTCCTTTTACATAGCCAAACGTTACGCTGTTAGTTTTAGCAGAAACAAAGCAATTAACATTATTACTGGAATTGCTTCTGTTGGAATTATAGCAAGTACTATGGCGCTTTTTGTTTTCTTGTCGGTTTTTAGTGGTTTAAAAGAATTTAGTTTGAATTTTGCTAATGCTTCAGACCCAGATTTACGAATTGAAACCACAACAGGCAAAACCTTTTTGGTCAGTCCAAAACAAGAAGAATTACTTAAAAAAAGCAACAACATAAATTCCTTCAGTAAAATTATTGAAGAGCGAGTTTATTTTATGTATGACAATAAAGAATTGGTAGCACATATAAAAGGAGTTGACAATCATTATATACAAGTAACCGATTTTAATAAACATCTATATGCAGGAGAATGGTTTGAAACTAATTCTGAAAGCGTAGTTATTGGAGCTGATATTAGCAGAAAACTAGGTTTAGGTTTATTTGATTACAATAATGCTTTAGAGGCTTATGTTCCAAAACCTGGAAAAGGTGATATTGAAAACGCTAACGAAGCTTTCAATAAATCTTTACTGTTTCCTTCTGGTATTTACTCTATTAATGAAGAATTAGATGGCAAATATGTTTTTTGTTCTATTGGGCTAGCCCAACATTTTCTTGGTCTAAAAAACAACGAAATCACAAATATTGAAATCAAGTTAAAACCTAATACGGACGAAAATAAAGCTAGAAAAGAGCTTAATTCTATTTTAGGAAATGACATTAAGATAAAGAATAGAGCTCAGCTAAATGATTCGTTATATAAAATGCTACAATCGGAAAACTTGTTCATTTATTTATTTAGCACATTAGTTGTAATTCTTACCTTATTTTGCCTTGCTGGAGCTATTGTAATGATTATTATTGACAAAAGAGACAATCTTAAAACATTATATAACATTGGTGTCACTCAAACCTCAATCCGTACGATTTTTTTTACCCAAGGCATCATTATCACCCTATTTGGATTAGCAATTGGACTAGGTCTCGCGATTGGCATCATATTACTGCAACAACATTTTTCTTTCATCATGATTACCCCTACAATGCCTTATCCAGTACTTTTTGAATGGCAAAATATGGTGATTGTGATAATGACCATAACAATTCTTGGGCTAATCTCTTCATGGATTGCTTCTGGAACAGTAAATAAAAAACTATTTAGTTAAAAGCCAAATAATAAAATAACGATATTTGTTTCAAGCATTACTATTTAGTTATCTGTTCAATAACCATTCATTATGCCTAAAATAATTCCATTTAGCTTTAGCCATATCAAATTTCGGATCAATTAAGGTTTTGTATTCTTTTCGATTAATGCTGTTTTTACACTCTATAAATATTGCAATCTCTTTTCCCTTAAATTCCTTTTTAATGTATTGGCAATATTGCCAGATAAAATCGGGTTTAGTAGCTAAATTTTGTATTTGTTTATCGGTTAAATTTTTTCTGTAATCGTAAACAGATAACTTTCCCGTTTTTAAGTCTTTGATTCGAATGTGAATAAAGCCACTACGTTCGCGAAGCATCATCCTCCAACTTAAACGATGACCTTCTTCTGTCCAAAGCACATCACCTTCAATAAAATGATGACGTAATGGAAGTAAAAGCTGTATAATCAAATACGGAATTATCAAAAAGTAAACTATTTTTTTTCCGTAATAATTAGAGTGTCCGTTTTCGGTTTCAATGCTGGTTTTCTTTCTTAAGAAGACGCTTCTGATAGTTTCGGGTTCATAAAAAAATAGCGCAAAAGTTAAAGCAAAAAAAGGAAAAATTCCAATTTCTAAGAATATAGCATTAAACAGATGAAAAGTTAAGGATGCTAGTAAGGCTAACATTCTTGTTTTTTTAAATAAAAGCAATGGAACAATTAATAAATCAAAAACTATCCCCATGTAAGCAATGAATAGATAAAACCATTTTTGAAGAAATAGTTTTTTTAAAGCAATTACATTTGTTGAATCAGCAAGTAAATTGCGGGTAAAAGTTCCATCTAACCAATCTGGATAAAACTTTGCTATGGAGGCAAACACGTATACAATTGCTACTTGAATGATGAACAAAAGACTAATCCAATAAGGCATTGTGTTTTCTTCTTTAATACGATTTTGTCTTACATCTAAGGAAGCGTAGCTATTTGCTGGAAGAAAAATCAGCAAAAAACTTATCAGGAGTAATAAATAATAATGATTGTTGTAAGCCGTTTTTTGCATGAAATAAACTCCGGCCCATAAAAGAGTGTAGGAAATGATCGCTAATCGATAGCGATAACCAAACATAATGGCCAATCCGAAAACTCCCATTGCGATGAAATAAAAATACATTCCAAAGCCAGGCAAAGGCTTTAGCCATTCAAAGCCAATGAAAGAAAAAGTAACTTCAGGATCAATCAAAATGCGTTTAACCCACCCAGTTAAAATAGCGCCAAAACTTTCACAAGCAACTAAAAATCCAAAAAATATTCGGAAAACAACTAATGGACTGTTATCAATTGCTTTGAAAAGAATTTTCATTTTAAATTTTGAATGTAATTTAGTGAAAATAATTTGTCCTTTTCAAGTTGGGCTTGTAAATCTGAAAGCGAATTGAATTTTCGCTCGTCTCTAATATGTTCTAGGATTGATATTTTTAATTTTTTATTGTAGATATTTTCACTCATATCAAAATAATGAACTTCAATTGATTGTTCATTTTCACCAATTGTTGGATTGTTTCCAATATTCATCATACCAAAATACGGAATATCGTTAATTTCACTAAACACTATGTAAACCCCATTTTTGGGTAACAATTTATAACTTTCGTTAATTTGAATATTAGCGGTTGGAAAACCTAATGTTCTACCAATTTTTTTACCTTCAATCACTTTTCCAGAAATAAAATAGGAATATCCTAAAAATTGATTGGCTAGTTTGATATTTCCTTCCATCAAAGCTTTTCGTATTTTGGTAGAACTAATAGCTATTTCATCAATTTCATGAGCGTTAATTTGCTCCACTTCAAAACCATATTTTTTTCCAAATGAAATTAAATCACCAATGTCAGCAGTTCTATTTTTTCCAAAGCGATGGTCGTGACCAATAATAATTTTGTGAATGTTTAATCTATCAACGAGGATTTCTTTCACAAATTCCTCTGCAGATAAATTAGAAAATGCCGCATCAAAAGGATGAATGATAAGGTTATCGATGCCGAACTTATCCAGTAATTCTGCTTTTTCATCGATAGTATTTAACAACTTAATAGAGGTGTCTTGTTGCAAAACCATTCTTGGATGCGGAAAAAAAGTAAGTAATGAAGATTCGTAAGTGTTATTTTCCTTTGCTTCAACTACTTTTTTTAAAATAGATTGATGTCCCAAATGAACACCATCAAAAGTACCAATAGTGATGATTGTTTGCTTTAATTGGTTAAAATCAAAAACAGAATAGTGGGTTTTCAAATTAAAATGGTTTCTGCAAAGATATTTGACTTTACTCAAAGAATAAAAGGTTTAAATAAATTATTTAATAAGCAATTTAATTAAACTAAAAAAAGAAGTAATTTTGTTAATATTTTCAAAACTAGAACTATTAATCAAAAAATATCTATTTTTGTAATTATTAAATTTAACTAACATGAAAAAAACATTACTAATTTTAATTTTTTCTGTGTTCTGTGGATTTGTATCAAATGCACAAACCGAGAAATTTTGGAAAGAAGTACCTAATAACGAAGGTATAGTTAAACACAAAAGTGTTACTAGGGGAAATTTTCCGCTAGAATTTAAATTATTTCAGCTTGATCTTGATGGAATCAAACAGGCTTTATTAAGTGCTCCTGATAGAAAAGAACTTGACAAAAGAGGAATAATAATCGCATTACCAAACGCAGACGGAAAATTAGAACGCTTTGAAATGTTTGAAGCATCTAATTTTGATGCAGAACTTCAAGCACAGTATCCAAACATTCGTGCCTATGCAGGTATGGGTATTGATGACAAAACCGCTCAAGTTCGCTTGAGTTTTGGAGTTAACTCTCTTCAAACAATGACTTTTAGAGCTAACAAATCTACTGAATTTATGGAGCCATACAATAGTAATGCTACTATTTTTTCTGTTTATAAAAAGTCAAATGTTAACAACAAATTACCTTTTACTTGTCTTACTAATGAAGAGCAACAAATTGCTGACTTAGGAAGAAATGGTAATACAACCATGACAAGCGATCCTGTTTTGAGAACATTTCGTTTAGCTTTATCATGTACTGCTGAGTATGCTAATTATTTTGGCGCTTCTAATGCTGCACAAAGCGCATTAGTTTTAACAGCATATAACAACACCATGACACGTGTTAATGGAGTTAATAATAGAGATTTAGCTATTCATATGAACATTGTAGCTAACTCAACAAATGTTATTTTTTACAATCCAGCTACAGATCCTTATTCTGATGCAGTTACTGGTGCTGCAGGTGATTGGAATTTAGAGTTACAAAACACTTTAAGTTCTAGTTTAACTGGCCCAGCTACATCTTTAGCAGCAAACAATGCGGCTTACGATATAGGTCACCTATTTGGAGCTTCTGGTGGTGGTGGTAACGCAGGATGTATTGGATGTATTTGTACCAATGACACTGCAGCAACTGATGATAAAAACAAAGGTTCTGGATTCACTTCTCCTGCAGATGATGTACCATCAGGTGACTCATTTGATATTGATTATGTAGCGCATGAAATGGGACATCAATTAGGTGCAAATCACACTTTTACACACTCAAGAGAGAACAATTCTGTAAACTATGAACCAGGAGGAGGCTCAACAATCATGGCTTACGCTGGAATTACAAATTTTAATCTTCAAAACAACTCTGACGATTACTTTCATGCGGCAAGTATTGCTCAAGTGCAAGCTAATATGACAACAAAAACATGTGATGTTGAAACCGCTTTAACTCATGGAGTACCAGTTGTTAATGCAGGTGCAGACTATTCAATTCCTAAAAGCACCCCATTTACTTTAACTGGAACTATGACAGATACTGGAGGAGGAACTTTTACTTATTGTTGGGAACAATATGATGAAGCTACAACCTACTCAGATTTATGTACAGTTTCAGCACTTAATGGAACTGAAGATAATGATTGTGTTCCTTCAGCAACAAAGACTTCAGGAGCTGTTTTCAGATCATACCCTCCTAGCACGTCCCCATCTAGAACTTTTCCTAGATTAGAATCTGTATTAAGAGGTTCAGTAAGTACGACAGGAGGAAATATTCCTGCTGAATTTTTATCTTCTGTTACAAGAACACTTAACTTCAGATTAACAGGAAGAGATAATTCAGTTGGTGGTGGTGGTGGTTTAACACAGTTTGACAATATGGTGGTTACCGTTGCTAACAAAGACGCTTTAAGCGTTTCATATCCAGCTGCTGCAAACACAAATGTTTACGCTATTGGCTCTACTCATGTTGTTACTTGGACAGGAACTACAAGTCCAACTACAGGACACCAAACTATAGCAGGAGCGGCAAATGTAGATATTTTGTTTTCAAATGATGGAGGGCTAACATTCCCTTATACTTTATTATCAGGAACTCCTAATGACGGTTCGCAATCAGTAACTTTACCAGCAGGTGTTTCGGGTGCTGATTGTAGATTTAAAGTAAAAGCAAGTGCAAATATTTTCTTTAACATTAGTAAATCATTTGCTGTTGGAAATTATACATACCAAACACAAAATATTTGTACTGATTATCCTTTTACATTAAATGCAGCAATTACTGAAAGTGCAGACACTTCTTACCCAGGAGTTGCATTAACCATTACTGATTCTTATACAATTTCAGATGCAAATTTTTATGCAAACGTAACGCATCCAAATATTGGCCAATTTAATATCTTATTAATGGCTCCATGGCAAGCATCTTTAAACACAGCGCTTTGGTATAATAATATTACTTGTACAGGAGCAAATATGAACAAAGGGTTTGATGTTTCAGGCTCTCCTGTTAATTGCGCAACTACAAATGACGGCGGTACTTTTGTTCCTTTTTCAAGTGCTAATATTGCAGCTTATGCAGGAAATAATAGTGCTGGATCTTGGAAAGTGTATTTTAAAGATACTGTAGTAGATTCAAACGTTAGTGCTGCTTCTTTTAACACTTTTATGATTCAGTTATGTCGTACTGAACAAGTTGCCGTTTTAGCAAGTGAATCTTTTGGATTAGATAATTTTGTAATCTATCCAAATCCAAATAGCGGAAACTTTAATGTGCAATTTTCTTCAAATTCAAATAATGAAATTAACATTGTTGTACATGACATGAGAGGAAGAGAAATTTTTACTCATAATTATAACAATTCCGGCTTATTTAACGAGTCTATTCAATTAAACAATGTACAATCTGGAATTTATCTTGTAACTGTTCAAGATGGTGATAGAAAAGAAGTGAAAAAGATTGTAGTTGAATAAATAGTAAAATTTACATATTTAAAAGAGAGGACATTAGTCTTCTCTTTTTTTTTGCTATTTTTTTAA
>NZ_JAIWOF010000026.1 GCF_020217025.1 Flavobacterium sp.
GTCAAAGTTGCTGCTCCACAAGATGGGTTAGCTGAAATATTTATAGTTCCAGCTGGTGCACTTGGAATTGCTGTTACATTAACCGCACCCGAAACATTACTAGTAACCGAAGCTCCACAAGCTGCCGAAACTACACAATAATAATATAAAGTACCTGTTGCAGTTGTAACCGGTGTATAAGAAGCACTATTTGTTCCAACAGGAGTTCCGCCAGAATTGGTGGCTGTTGTATTACTGTACCATTGATACGTTAAAGCAGTACCAGTTGCCGTTACCGATAAAGCCGTAGCCGCTGAACCTTGACAAAGGTTTTGAACCGTAGTAGAAGGCTGAGCAGTTATTGCCGCTGAATTTTGAACCGTTAAATTAGTTCCATTATCCGTTCCAATAACTGTTGGATTACTTGAAACTACACGAATTCTATATCCTGTTCCCGCCGTTGTTCCTGCTGGAATTGTAGCAGTTATAGTCCCCGAAGGATTAACACCCGAAGCTGATAAAGTTCCAATAGGCGTACCTGGAAAAACACCTGATGCATTTGATAAATGGGCGATAAAATCATTACCCGCATTAAAAGTACCCACACTAGTAAATGGAACTGAAACCGAAGCTCCCGTTGATACACTTACACAATAACTACCTGAAAAAGCATCAGTAGTAATTGTATTTGAGGAAGCTATAACACCTTCCAACAAAACATCATCAACTCTAAATTCATCTGTAGTAGTCGTTCGGAATCTAATTGTTGTTACATTTGAAGGTATAACTGATGTTGACGATCTGTAATAATATGTGGTTGCATAACTTGTTCCTGTTCCAGTTGGTAATAAAGGCCAAGTAATTGCCGTAAAAGAACCACCTGAACCAGTTGTACTATATTCAACAATCAATGTAGAGCCATTTGGTGCATTTGCAGCCTTACCAACACCAAAACTTAAAACAAGAGAAGTATATGCAGAAGCATTAATACCATCAATAACAAATGTTTCTCCTGTTGCATTCATCATAACATTCCATGTCCCAGAAGCGGTTCCATAGCCAGACGACGGACCTGACGTTCGCATATCTCCTGTACCAGAATAGGTTAAACCATCTTCATTGAACCTATTATTAGTTTCGTGTGCAGCGATTGTATTTCCTGAAGCTCCCCCACTACCATTGTACATGTTTTCAGAAAAAATTGTAACCTGTCCCCACCCTAAAACCGAGAAAAATAACGCAACAATAAGTAATTTTAATTTCATAACTTTGAATGAAAATATTAGATTTGGTTTGATTATGCTTATTTGCTTAAAAAAAAGCCAACAAAGATAAATCATAATTTTTTGATTATGAAATATTTATTGCATTATTAAATTGTTAACGAATTGAAAACTAATAAATCCGCTTTTTCCTTGAAAGAAATCTATTCTAAGATGGAATTTTACTGCGCGTATCAAGAGCGTTGCTACAAGGAAGTGGAGGAAAAATTGTATTCGTTTTCTGTTAGTCAATCTGAAAAAGAAGAAGTTCTAACGTATCTAATCGAAAACAATTTCATTAACGAAGAACGTTTTGCACAGAGTTTTGTTCGTGGCAAACACAACTATAAATTTTGGGGTAAAAACCGTATTGTAAATGAATTGAAGTTTCGAAACATCTCCTCACGTATCATCACAATTGCCTTAAAAGAAATTCCAGAGGAAACGTATTTAGAAAATTTTCATCAGTTAGCCGAAAAACATTGGAACAACATCACCGAACGAAAAGGATCAAAAAAGAACAAAAAATTCGTCGATTTCTTACTTCGTAAAGGCTATGAAACGAGTTTGATTTATGAGAAGTTGAATGAATTAGACAATTAAACTATATTGTCATGCTGAACTTGTTTCAGCATCCCTAACTTTTATTTGCCGAATTTAGTAAAAGAACCTGAAACAAGTTCAGGTTGACAAAGATGTTGTTATCTTTGCAAAAAAATAATCCATGTTAGAAAATAAAGACCAATCAAGAACCAGTTTATCGCAATTAGGCGAATTTGGCTTAATTGAACACTTAACTAAAAACTTCACGATTAATCAAGAATCGACTCTTAAAAGCATTGGTGACGATGCTGCGGTATTGAATTTTGGCGATAAAAAAGCGGTAATTTCAACCGATTTATTAGTCGAAGGCGTTCATTTTGATTTGGCTTACATGCCGTTAAAACATTTAGGATACAAAGCCGTTGTTGCTAATGTATCTGATATTTGCGCGATGAACGCGACTCCGACTCAAATTACAGTTTCGGTGGCGGTTTCGAATCGTTTTCCTTTAGAAGCTTTGGAAGAATTATTTGAAGGAATTACGTTAGCTTCAAAAATTTACAATGTAGATGTGATTGGTGGCGATACAACTTCTTCGCAAAAAGGATTGATTATTAGCATTACCGCAATTGGTGAAGCGAATTTAGAAGACATCGTGTACCGAAATGGCGCAAAAGAAAATGATTTATTAGTCGTTTCAGGTGATATTGGTGCTGCTTATATGGGATTGCAAGTTTTGGAACGCGAAAAACAAGTATTTCAAGTGAATCCAAATAACCAACCGGTTTTGGACGATTACACCTACTTAATCGAACGTCAATTAAAACCAGAAGCGCGTAACGACATCAAAGAATTACTAGAAAAATTAGAAATAAAACCCACTGCTATGATTGATATTTCGGATGGTTTATCGTCGGAGATTTTACATTTGTGCAAACAGAGCAATGTAGGTTGTAATTTATATGAAGAGAAAATTCCAGTGGATCCGCAATTGATTAATGTCTGCGAAGAATTTAATTTGGACATTACAACCGTTGCCTTGAGCGGTGGCGAAGATTACGAATTGCTTTTCACGATTAAAATGGAAGATTTTGACAAAATCAAAGGCAATCCAAATTTCACCGTAATCGGACACATGGTGGCAGCTACCGAAGGAAATCATTTGATTACAAGAGCCAATACGAAGATTGCATTGAAAGCAAGAGGTTGGAATGCTCTTGAAAGTTAGAATTCTGAATTCTGAATTTAGAAAATATAAAAACCCCAAATTTCAGTTGAAATTTGGGGTTTTACTTTTTACTTTGAACTTTTTACTTTGAACTTTCAATTACATTTTCATCAACCAGTTTCTCATTGAAACTTCGTTGTTAATGATATCACGTAATTCGGAAATTTTCACTCTATCTTGTTGCATTGTATCTCTGTGACGAATCGTTACCGTTTCATCTTCTAATGTTTGATGATCCACTGTGATACAAAATGGTGTTCCTAAAGCATCTTGTCTTCTATAACGTCTTCCAACCGCATCTTTTTCATCATACGCTACGTTGAAATCCCATTTTAAATCATCGATAATTTTACGAGCTACTTCTGGTAAGCCATCTTTTTTAACTAATGGTAAAACGGCAGCTTTTGTTGGTGCTAATACCGAAGGCAAACGTAAAACTGTTCTTGTAGAACCGTCTTCTAAAACTTCTTCTTGTAACGAGTTTGAGAAAACCGCTAAGAACATTCTATCCAAACCAACCGAAGTCTCCACCACATAAGGCGTGTAGTTTGAATTGGTATCGTTATCAAAATATTGTAATTTTTTACCTGAGAATTGTTCGTGTGCTTTCAAATCGAAATCGGTTCTCGAGTGAATTCCTTCTAATTCTTTGAATCCGAATGGGAAATTGAATTCGATATCTGCAGCTGCGTTTGCATAATGCGCTAATTTCTCGTGGTCGTGGAAACGGTAGTTTGATTTCCCTAATCCAAGCGATAAATGCCAATTTAAACGAGTTGTTTTCCAGTATTCGTACCATTTCATTTCTTCTCCTGGTTTTACGAAAAACTGCATTTCCATTTGTTCAAATTCACGCATACGGAAGATGAATTGTCTTGCTACAATCTCGTTTCTAAACGCTTTTCCGGTTTGAGCAATTCCAAAAGGAATTTTCATACGACCTGTTTTTTGAACGTTTAAGAAGTTTACGAAAATACCTTGAGCCGTTTCTGGACGAAGATATAAATCCATTGCATTTTCAGCAGAAGCGCCTAATTTAGTTCCAAACATTAAGTTGAATTGCTTCACATCAGTCCAGTTTTTAGAACCACTTTCTGGACAAGCAATTTCTAATTCTTCGATTAAGGCTTTAACATCGGCAAGGTTTTCTGTCTCTAAAGAACGCGCCATTCTCTCTAGGATTTCTTTCTTTTTAGACAGATATTCCATCACACGTGGATTGGTTGTTTTGTATTGCTCTTCATCAAAAGCAGCACCAAAACGCTCACGTGCTTTGTCGATTTCTTTTTGTGCTTTTTGATTTAATTTTTCGGCATAATCCTCAATTAAAACATCGGCACGGTATCTTTTTTTAGAATCTTTGTTGTCGATTAACGGATCGTTAAAGGCATCAACGTGTCCTGAAGCTTTCCAAGTGGTTGGATGCATTAAAATAGCAGAATCTAATCCTACAATATTTTCGTGCATTTGCACCATAGATTGCCACCAGTATTCACGGATGTTCTTTTTTAACTCCACACCATTTTGTGCGTAATCATAAACCGCACTAAGTCCATCGTAAATTTCGCTTGACGGAAATATGAATCCGTACTCTTTTGCATGCGAAACTACATTTTTGAAAATATCATCTTGTTTTGCCATAGTGCAAAAGTAAAAATAGGAATGAAATAAAGAAAAGAAATTAAGGAATAAAAATAAGAATTATTAATATTCGAAAGTTGTAGTACCAATTTTAACAAAATCGTGGTAAATATTGATTTTGTATTTCCCTTTAATCGTTTTATTTTTTTCTAAATCGACATAAGTACAAACATCAGTATCTTTTTTCTGATAATTAGTATTAACAGAAGCGCTATATTGTAATTTAACATTAGTATCTGATTCAACAGAAGTATCTCCTAAAGAGATAATTTGATTTTTTGGGTTTACTACTTGCACATAAATTGTCTTAGCACCCGAATTTACCAATTGATTTTCTTCTAAAGTAAAACAAACTCTTAATTGTTGGATTTTAGCTTCACTCATTTTGTAAGCATCAGAGTAAATTTTAACTCCTTTAGCGTTTATATTTAATGCTGATAATTGAGAAGATTTTGGAGCTATTTTTGAATCAGAAGCTACCAAAGGAGTCGAGTTTCTTGGAGCAACAACACTTTTTTCATTTTGCTTTTGTTTTGCATAAAAAACTATTGAATCTTCGATTGAATTAAATTTGTAGTGTTTTTTTTCTAAATTATTGTCAGATTTAACCAACTTAAACTCATCATTAAAACGAATACTATCTAATTTGTTTTTTGCACTAACCGAATCGTATTTATGTAAAATCTCGGTTAGTTGACTTTCAAGAACTTTATTTTCTAAATCAGAACTTTCAACATAATCATTAAAATCATCAGAAACTTTATAATATTTGACACCTAAAAACAACGACAAAAACATCAATATTAAGATGCTAATTTTTGTTATTTTATTTTTTCTACGTGTCATTTTATAAACTTTTTTATAAATTTATTTAAAAATGTTAATGTTGATATAATTAATCGATAAAATGCTAAAATATCTGATAAACTTACTTTTCCCAAAACTTTGCATGGGTTGTCATTCATTATTACTTCAAAATGAAAAAATCATTTGCACCGAATGTAATCACAATTTACCTTACACCAACCACCATATTTTGTCAGGCAATGATACAACAAAAAAATTTTACGGCATAATCCCAATTGAATTTAGCGCATCTATGCTGTACTTTCACAAAAAAGGGATTGTTCAAAACTTAATTCATAATCTAAAATACAAAAAACACCAAGAAATTGGAACCATATTAGGCGAATGGTATGCAAAAGACTTGGAATCCGTTGCAAATATAAAAACAGTCTCCGAAATAATTCCTGTTCCACTTCACAAAAAAAGATTAGAAGAAAGAGGTTATAACCAAATCACAACCTTTTGCGAAGCGCTGTCAAAAGAACTTAAGATTCCGTATAATCCTAATTTATTATATAGAAGCAGATATTCTAAAACACAAACAAAAAAAGACAAAGAAAACAGAAAAGACATAACCAACGCCTTATTTGATACGAATTTCACTGAAACAGACTATAACAAACACTTTTTACTTGTAGATGATGTAATGACATCAGGCGCTACCCTTGAGGCTTGTGCAAAAGCATTATTAAAAATACCAAACAGCAAAGTGAGTATTGTAACCATTGCTTATACGCTATCATAAAAATTACTAAAAGTTGTATGTTTGTACTAATTATAGTCGTTATTTTGCAACTCTATTATTTGAAAAGATGACAAAGTTAAAACACATAGCCTTTCTATTGGCAAGCCTTTTATTGTTAACCAATTGCGCTAAAAGAGGCACTATTACTGGTGGCAAAAAAGATACTATTGCACCTAAGATTATATATAGTTCTCCTGATAATTTTTCCACTAATTTTAAAGGAAACGAAATCAAAATCAATTTTGATGAATTAATCAAAGTGAAAGACGTAAACAAACAATTGATTATTTCGCCTCCAATGAAAAAACAACCTATCATTGTTCCTCAAGGAAGCGCTAGTAAATATATTTCAATTAAAATACTTGATACTTTAGCACCAAATACTACTTATAGTTTCAACTTTGGACAAAGCATTACGGATAACAACGAAGGAAATCCTTATTCGCAATTCAAATACGTTTTATCAACGGGAAGTTATATAGATTCTTTAACGGTGGTAGGAAAAGTAAAAGATGCGTATGAGCAAAAACCGGATAGTTTTATTAGTGTTATGCTTTACGATGCTAAAACCTTTACCGATTCAACAGTATATAAAGAAACGCCACTTTATATTACTAGTACACTAGACAGTTTAAAAGTATTTTCTCTTGAAAACCTTAAAGAAGGTTCTTACAAGATTATAGCACTTAAAGACAAAGCTAACAACAATAAATTTAATCCTGATACAGACAAAATAGGATTTATTGAGTATCCAATTACAATTCCCACCACAGATATGTTTGAATTGGAATTATTTCAAGAAAAGAGACCATTTAAAGCAGAAAAGCCAACACAGGAAAGTAACAATAAACTTTTCTTAGGCTATCAAGGAGATTTTAAAAACACCACTATCACTGCTAGTTATAACAATAAAGAAGTGCCCATTAAAATCGGAAAATTTCCATCAAAAGATAAAGATTCTGTTCAGATTTTTTATCCCAACGTAAAAATGGATTCCATTCAAATTGCTGTCAAAAATGGAACTTATTCCAAAAAATTCACCTCTAAACTCAAAAATCTAAAAGAATCAGACTCTTTAAAAATCGAAAACAAAACAGGTAGTGTTTTAGCATTTAGAGACGCTTTTGTTTTGAAAACAACGACCCCTATCGTAACAATTGACGAGTCAAAAATTATATTGAAAAACAAAGATTCAATAGCTGTAAAATTCACCTCAAAACATCACGATTTTGAGCAAGAAATTTCCTTCGATTTTAAAAAAGAAGAAAATGAAAAATACACAATAGAATTACTCCCTGGTGCTATTAAAGATTTTTATGACAAGTCAAACGATTCAATAAAATTCAATTTTTCCACCAAACAACTTTCCGACTATGGGAACTTAAAAATCAATTTTATAAACGTTAAACGCTACCCTTTTATAGTTGAATTGTTAGATAAAAATGAGGTTTTATATAAAACCACTTCAACAAAAGAATCAAGTATCTATTTTGAAACTATCGAACCAAAATTATATACCATAAGGATTATCTACGACGATAATTCTGATAATGAATGGACAACCGGTGATTACTTAGCTAAAAAACAAGCAGAAGAAATCATCTATTTCCCAAAATTGATTGATGTAAGATCCAATTGGGATGTAGAGCAAGACTTTATTTTAGATTAGCGAATATTAAAATCGTCTCTGTCATTCAAAAAATTAAATTTTATTTTAGCATCATTTTGAGCGATTTTATCTAATTCAAAGATAAAAACACCTAACTCATCCTCGCAATCTAAAATTGGATTTCCAAGATAATCAATCGCTTTAGAATGTCCAGGATATTCTAAATGGTTGGCGTCTTCACCTATTCTATTAACACCAATGGTGTAGCACATATTTTCTATAGCACGTGCTTTTAATAATGCATCCCAAGCGTTTATACGTGGTTTTGGCCAATTGGCAACATACAATAACAAATCATAATTTTCAACATTTCGAACAAAAACTGGAAAGCGTAAATCGTAACAAATTTGTAGGCAGATGTTCCAATTATTATAATTTATGATTACTTTTTCAGTTCCTTTTGTGTACACTTTTTCTTCTCCAGCTAAAGTGAATAAATGGCGTTTATTATAAAACTGCACTTCGCCAGATGGAAACACAAAAACCATTCGGTTATAGAAATTTTCGTTTTCCTTAACAACTAAACTTCCTGTTATGGCGCAGGTTTTTCGTTTAGCTAGTTCTTTCAACCAAATTATGGTTTCGCCTTCCATAGTTTCAGCTACAGCAGCTGGATTCATGGTAAAACCTGAAGTAAACATTTCGGGCAAAACGAATAAATCAAAAGATTCGTCTTCATTTAAAAAATATTCTTCGATGAATGTTCGGTTGATTTCTGGGTTTTCCCAAGCTAATTTGGTTTGAAAAAGTGCGATTTTCATTAGATAAAATTTTTATTAAAAATACAAAAAAACGCATCCAAATGAATGAATGCGTTTTATTATTTTGAAGTTTCTAATGAATTATTTCAAAGAAGCTTTTAAGTATTCTCTGTTCATACGAGCGATGTTTTCTAACGAAATTCCTTTTGGACATTCGATTTCACATGCTCCGGTGTTTGTACAGTTTCCAAATCCTTCTTCGTCCATTTGACGCACCATGTTTAACACACGTTGTGTAGCTTCTACTTTACCTTGTGGTAATAAAGCATATTGCGATACTTTTGCTCCAACAAATAACATCGCAGAACCATTTTTACAAGTTGCCACACAAGCTCCACATCCAATACAAGCCGCTGCTTCAAACGCTTTGTCTGCATCGTCTTTAGGAACTGGAATTGAGTTTGCGTCAATTGTATTTCCAGAAGTGTTTACCGATACGAAACCACCTGCTTGTTGAATTCTATCGAAAGCACTTCTATCAACTACTAAGTCTTTAATTACTGGAAACGCTTTACTTCTCCATGGCTCGATATAGATGGTATCACCATCGTTGAACATTCTCATGTGTAACTGACATGTAGTAATTCCTGTATCAGGTCCGTGAGCACGTCCGTTGATGTATAAAGAACACATACCACAAATACCTTCACGACAATCGTGATCAAATGCTACTGGCTCTTTCTTTTCGTTAATTAATTGCTCGTTTAATTGGTCTAACATTTCCAAAAACGAACTTGCAGTAGAAACATTATCTAATTTATAAGTTTCCATGCTACCTTTTGAACTAGCGTTCTTTTGACGCCAAATTTTAAGGTTTATATTGATATTTTTTGCTGCACTCATAATCTATTATTTGTAATTTCTAGCTGCAATTTTAATTTCTTCATATTTCAATTCTTCTTTGTGAAGTTCTTCTTTGCTGATGTCATCACCTTTGTATTCCCAAGCTCCAACAAATTTGAAGTTTTCGTCATCACGTAATGTTTCTCCTTCAGCATCTTGATATTCTTCACGGAAGTGACCTCCACAAGACTCTTTACGTTGTAAAGCATCCATTGCCATCAATTGACCTAACTCAATGAAATCAGCAACTCTTAATACTTTTTCTAACTCAGGGTTTAATTCATCAGCACTTCCAGGAACATAAACATCTTTGTAGAAATCTTCTTTTAATTGAGCGATTTCAGCAATAGCTTCTTTTAATCCTGCTTCATTTCTTCCCATTCCTACTTTATTCCACATAATCAAACCTAATTTTTTATGGAAATAATCAACCGATTTAGAACCGTTGTTGTTTAAGAATTTGCTAATTGAATCTTTAACTCT
>NZ_JAIWOF010000027.1 GCF_020217025.1 Flavobacterium sp.
TGCTTCTGCTTCTAAGAATTCTGGAGAATCTGTTGAGATTTTTCCAGTTCTAATTTCGTCAGCTAAATAGTTAGAAATTGTATATGGTAATACGAAATATCCATCTGCTAAACCTTGCATTAAAGCCGAAGCTCCTAAACGGTTAGCTCCGTGGTCAGAGAAATTAGCCTCACCAGCTACGAAACAACCAGGAATAGTTGATTGTAAGTTATAATCAACCCAAACACCACCCATAGTATAGTGAACTGCTGGATAAATTTTCATTGGTGTTTCATAAGGATTTTCATCCGTGATTTTTTGATACATCGTAAACAAGTTACCATATTTCTCTTCTAACCACTGTTTTCCTAAAGCTGTAATTTCTTCTGGAGTTGGATTATGATTTCCTTTCGCGTAAGCAGCTTGTTTACCTTTTGTTTGAATCTCAGTAGAGAAATCTAAGTAAACTCCTTCGTTAGTATCGTTAGCTTCGATTCCGTAACCAGCATCACAACGCTCTTTAGCAGCTCTTGAAGCTACGTCACGAGGTACTAAGTTACCAAACGCAGGATATCTTCTTTCTAAGTAGTAATCTCTATCTTCTTCCGCAATTTGAGTTGGTTTTAATTTACCTGCTCTAATTGCTTCAGCATCTTCTTTTTTCTTAGGAACCCAAATACGTCCTGAATTACGTAACGATTCAGACATCAACGTTAATTTTGACTGATTCGTTCCGTGAACTGGAATACAAGTTGGGTGAATTTGCACATAACATGGATTTGCAAATAAAGCTCCTTGCTTGTGGATTTTCCAAGAAGCTGTTACGTTACTTCCCATTGCATTTGTAGAAAGGAAATATACGTTTCCGTAACCTCCAGAAGCGATAACAACTGCGTGAGCTGAATGTCTTTCAATTTCTCCTGTAATTAAGTTACGAGCAATAATTCCACGAGCCTTTCCATCAACTTTAACTAAATCTAACATTTCGTGACGGTTGTACATTTTCACACGACCTAACCCGACTTGTCTTGATAAAGCAGAATATGCTCCTAATAATAATTGTTGACCAGTTTGTCCAGCAGCGTAGAAAGTACGTTGTACTTGCGTTCCACCAAACGAACGGTTATCTAACATTCCACCATATTCGCGAGCAAAAGGAACACCTTGTGCAACACATTGGTCGATAATGTTACCTGAAACTTCAGCTAAACGGTGAACGTTTGCTTCACGCGCACGGTAGTCACCACCTTTAATAGTATCATAGAAAAGACGGTAAACGCTATCACCATCATTTTGATAATTTTTTGCTGCATTGATACCTCCTTGAGCAGCAATTGAGTGTGCGCGACGAGGAGAATCTTGAAAACAGAATGCTTTTACATTATATCCCATTTCTCCAAGAGAAGCGGCAGCAGAAGCACCTGCTAAACCAGTTCCAACCACAATAATATCAATTTTTGGTCTATTATTTGGAGCAACTAATTTCAAGTGATTTTTATGATCGGTCCATTTATCTTTTAATGGACCCGCTGGTATTTTAGAATCTAACTTCATAATATATACTGATGTTGATTATTTTTTAAAGTGTAAAATAACTGGAATAATCGCAAATAATAATGGAACTATAATTGCAAATGCCTTTCCAAAAAACTTGATAACAGGTGTCAACTTTGAACTGTTTACACCAATCGATTGAAAGGCACTTTGAAAACCATGCCATAAGTGAAATGCTAAAGCTATCATAGCTAAAACATACCCAATTGTAAAAAACAAACCGTATTTAGCATCTTTAAAAAAGTCTAAAGTTAACTTGTGTAAATCTTTATACAAGTCACCCATTTTTACATTTACTTGCGGATTGTAAAGTTCTGTTCCGTTTTTAATTACCAACTGTTTTTGTGGTAAACCTGCCTGAATAACTTCACCTTCTTTACCTACCTGATCTACAGGATAATATTGACCTGTCGATCTTCCCACATAAAAATCCTGAGGCATTCCTGGCTGAATTTCAATAGTTTTAACCATTAATGGCATGTTTTTATCAAAATGCATTTTTGCCCAAAAATTCACCATGTGAGTAGCAATGAAAACCAAAATAACGGTTCCTAAAACAGCCATATTTCTTGAAGCAAAACTACTTGAAGAACCATCTGTTTTAGCATAACCAATTGGCCTTGCTTTTTTGTTTTGGATTGTCAACATAATTCCATCAATAGCATGAAATATAATTGAAATGTAAGTAAGGTATGAAAGTAACTTAACCGCTGGATTGGTGGTCATGAATAAAGCATATTCATTGAATTGCAAGCTGGTTCCAAAAATCAATTGAAGATTTCCTGCCAAATGTCCCGCCAAAAACAAGCATAAGAATAAACCTGTAAGAGCCATCCAGTATTTTTTTACAATAGATGACTTTAATAGTGCTGATTTTGCCATAATTTTTATTTGATTGTACTAGTTTAATAAAAAATCAAACAAAAATACAGCTATTTCAATTTAACTACAACCTTTTCAAGCTAATTTATAATGATTTTAAAATGAGTTTAACTATTGTTGAATACCAAGGGATTAAAGCGTATAAATCATACAAATGTATAGCATATTAGCAAATATACTTATTTCACATACAAAGGTATCAATCCTCTTAACCCCATATCAACAACATTTTCTCCTATTGAAGGCTCATATTTACCATCAGCCGTTACTTCTTGCCATTCAAAACTATTGTTTGTGGATAGAGATAGCGTTATTACAACATCGCGAGTTTCACTACCATTGATAATTAAGTTTTGAGCAAATTTTCCTGTTACTACACACGAACCTGCAGGTATTGGCGAAGTAGAAGCAATAGGGTTTGGAACTGTGGTTGCTCCAGCTGGAGCTTGACCAGAAGTAGCATAAGGAACATCATTTAAAGCAAAAGCCCAATATCCCTGCAAACGATTTCCATTTACTGGAAACGAATTATTACCTAATGTATGTGTGGTAATATAATTGTTAAAACCCACAAAGCTTGCTAATTTTCCTTGATAATCCGCGCCATTGTTTCGAATTGAAATATTGTATTCTTGATAGGCCAATGAAACGCGAACATATTCATAGCTACCTTGTGGCACTTGACTTAATGGAATTTTTAAAAAACCCTCCTCTTCTCTAACAATAACCGCTTTACTAAAATCAATCGCAACCGAACCTCCTTGAGTAGTTTCATCGGCATGATACAAAACAGCTCCTTCTGTTAATTGAGTATAAGCTGTTGGAGCCAACTCAAAATAATGCGCACTTATTTTACTAAAATCAGGAGATTGGGCCGCGTGACCAGAAGGAATGACTGCTGGTTGTCCCAAATTATTCAAACGCACTTGATTAGGATCAAACTGAAATTTAACAATTAAATACGGCTCGTTTACCGTGTCATCTTCATCCTCACAAGAGAAAAAAGAAAAAACGGAAACTAAAATTAAAAAAAAGCCAACAATTCTTTTCATAATTTAATGACGTTTGAGATAGCAAATTATATCTGCTTTTAGTTTAACGTAAAAAAGAGGGTAAATAGTATGCCTTTCTTAACTATTTTTTAGGATTTAAGATTTCAAACGTTTTACTCTCTGAAGATTTATCTTTTGAAATTGTAACTTTAAATTTCCCAACAGGCAAATAAAACTTCTTGTTTTCAGCTGTTTTGATTTTGATGTTTTTATCTTTTTTATTCCACTTTTCAGCCACTTCTTTTGAAATCGAATAATCAAAATTAAACGAATTAAATCCTTTTTTAGCTTCAACTTTTTGAGTGTGAACCACTATTCCAGTTTCATTCGCAATCGAAACATTCACAATTCCATCTGCATTAGTATAAAACCAAATTGTTTGCGAAGGTTCGCTCGGTTTTCCCCAAGCGTAATTTTGAGTTCCCCAACGATCTGATTTTATTCTATCGTTTACTTTAAATAAATGCAGGTTTTTAGCCAAAACGTCCTTAGTTAATTCCTGAATCTTAGAAATATCCATTTTATAAATCGAACGACCATGAGTTCCAACGATTAATTCTTTTGCTTTCGTTTGAATTACCACATCATGAACCGCTACATTAGGCATTCCGTTTGAGAAATCTTGCCAAGAAGCACCTTTGTCTAACGAAATAAATAAACCATTATCCGTTCCAACGTATAAAATATTCTCGTTTGCCGAATCTTCAACAATTACGTTAACTGCTTGTGTTAATCCATTCGAAATCGAAGTCCAAGTAGTTCCAAAATCATCCGAAACAAAAGCATAACTTTCAAAAATATCATTTCTGTATCCGTTTAAAGTTGCATAAACTCTTTCTTTTTTTTGTGACGAAGCCGCAACTCTTGAAACCCATAAATTTTGAGGCAAATTCCCCGAAATCAATTGCCAAGAAGCGCCACCATCTTTTGAAACGTGAATTTTCCCATCGTCAGAACCTACATAAAGCAATCCAAATTGGAATTTACTTTCCGAAATAGTCGTCAACGTTCCAAAAGCTACATTTCCTTCTTTTGCACCATTGGTTAAATCACCTGAAATTCGTTCCCACGTTTCGCCTTGATTCATAGAACGGTGTAAAAACTCCGAACCCATGTACAATATATCTTGGTTGTGCGAAGACAATAAAATAGGTGTTTGCCAATTAAAACGATATGGTTTTTCTCCTTTTGGAGCTTTTGGCGTGATGTAATCAAACTTACCTTCTTTTTGATTTATTTTATAGTAATTTCCAAATTGATAACCCGTGAAAACTACATTGGGATTACGATTATCTATTTGAATTTGCATGCCATCACCACCAATTAATTCTTGATACGGATATTTTCCTTCTTGATGCCAAGCTACAGAGTGAGCATATTCGTTATTTCCAAACCAAACGCCATTATCTTGCATTCCGCCATAAACATTATAATTTTCTTGATAATCCACATTTACGGCATACAATTGACCCAGCGCTTCATTGTTACATTTAATCCAATGCGCTCCATTGTCGTATGAAATATTCACACCACCATCATTTCCGTTAATGATATGATTCGGGTTCTCAGGGTTTATCCATGTTACGTGATGATCAGCATGCACGTTTTCTTTTGAAATGGCTGTGAACGTTTTTCCTCCATCTTCCGAAAACAATAACGGAACGCCACCAATATAAAGACGATTTTGATTTTTCTCATCTACAGAAATGTTCCCAAAATAGTAGCCATACGTATAAAACATATCATCGATATAATTCTGATTCGTTTTTTTCCAAGACTTTCCGCCATCTTCTGATTTGTAAACTTCGCAACCAATTACTTCGGTTTCAAATAACGCTTTATTTGCATCGGATAAAACCGCTAAAACTTCCTTAGGTTCCATGTTATTATCGTCAACCCAATTTTTAATATTTTCAGCGCGATATTTATCTCTAAAGCCACTTTCTTTCAAAGCGATGTTCAGTTCTTTATTCGAAATTTCCATGAAATCCGCTCCAGGAGAAGACAACATTGTGGTTAATTTATTTTTTGAAGCTGTTTTTGGTCGTTTGTTCTGATTATCAACAACCGCATAAATTACGTTTTCATTAAACATGGCTAAACCGATTCTTCCCACACCTTCGTTCGCAGGAAATCCGCTTTCTTTTGTACTGACTAATTTCCAAGAAGCTCCGCCATCTTCACTTTTGTAAATTCCAGATTTTTCTCCATCGCCATCAAAGTGCCACGCTTTTCTATCTTTTTGCCAAGATGCCGCAAACATGATTTTTGGATTGTTTTTAGAAACGGCTAAATCAATAATTCCAGCATCTTCGGCAACGAACAAAGTTTGTTTCCAAGATTTTCCACCATCAGTAGATTTATAAATTCCTCTTTCTTTATTGGTTGTGTATAAATGCCCGACGGCAGCCACGACAATTTCATTTAAATTACTTGGGTTCACCCAAATTCGGCTAATGTGATGCGAATCTTTTAATCCTAAATTTTCCCAAGTTTTGCCTTTATCCGAAGATTTTAAAACGCCAACTCCAGCATAAGTCGAACGCGAAGCATTCACTTCACCCGTTCCAACCCAAATCGTTCCCGAATTCCAATCCATCGTAACTGAACCACAATTTACCGTTTCCGCCGAATCCATCACAGGCGAAAAAGAAGTCCCGTTGTTATTGGTATACCAAAGACCGCCTGTAGCATAAGCCACGTAAAATTCGGTTGGGTTTTTTGGATTTACAGCTAAGTCAACTACTCGACCACTCATGATGGTTGGTCCGATATTTTTAGCTTCCACTTGATTAAACAACGAATTTTGAGCGATTGCCGATTGCACAATCAATAAAAACAGGATAGTAATTTGCTTCATCTCGAAAAAATTTGTTGAAAATTAGCCAAAACATTGCACTTCTACAAAATTTCTAAAGTATTTAACAACTTTTCATTTTTATCTTATTAATTTTGGAGAACAAAACATTTACATCATGAAATACCATCAAATAGACCGCAATTTGTACGTAAAAAACAGAGCTAAATTTACGGCTCAAATGAAACCTAATAGTGTTGCGGTATTCAATTCGAACGATATTTATCCTGTAAGTGCTGATAGCACATTGCCATTTGCACAACATAGAGATATTTTATATTTATCGGGTGTTGACCAAGAAGAAAGTATTTTATTGCTTTTTCCAGATGCACCTTACGAACATTTGAAAGAAATTTTATTCTTAAAAGAAACGAATGAGCACATTGCAATTTGGGAAGGTGAAAAACTAACCAAAGAAAGAGCGTTTGAAGTTTCTGGAATTAAATCGGTGATTTGGTTACAAGATTTCCACAAAACGTTGAAAGAAATCATGGCGTATGCCGATACCATTTACATCAATACTAACGAACATTACAGAGCGGTTATTGAAACTGAAACTCGTGAAGCGCGTTTCATCAAATGGTGGAAAGAAAATTATCCAGCACACAAAGTAGAAAAATCGAATCCTATTTTACAAAGATTGCGTTCGGTTAAGGAAAGTGAAGAATTGGATTTAATCCAAAAAGCGTGTGATATTACCGAAAAAGGATTCAGAAGAGTTTTAAATTTCGTAAAACCAGGTGTTATGGAGTACGAAATCGAAGCCGAATTTGCTCATGAATTTTTAAGAAATCGTTCGAAAGGTTTTGCTTATACCCCAATTATTGCTTCGGGTAACAATGCGAATGTGTTACACTATATCGAAAACAACCAACAATGTAAAGCTGGCGATTTGATTTTATTAGACGTTGGTGCAGAATATGCGAATTATTCAAGTGATATGACTCGTATGGTTCCCGTTTCAGGTCGTTTTACGGATAGACAAAAAGCGGTTTACAATGCCGTTTTAAATGTGAAAAACGAAGCTACAAAAATGTTGGTTCCAGGAACGTTATGGAAACAATATCATGTAGAAGTAGGTAAAATTATGACTTCTGAATTATTAGGTTTAGGATTAATCGACAAAGCCGATGTACAAAACGAAAATCCAGATTGGCCAGCGTATAAAAAATATTTCATGCACGGTACTTCTCACCACATGGGATTAGACACGCACGATTATGGTTTACTACACGAACCTATGCAAGCCAACATGGTGTTCACTGTTGAGCCTGGAATTTACATTCCAAAAGAAGGTTTTGGTATTCGTTTAGAAGACGATATGGTGATTCAAGAAAAAGGTGCAGCGTTTAATTTAATGCGTAATATTCCAATAGAAATTGAAGAAATTGAAGCAATAATGAATGCTTAATTAGAGAAAAAATACAAGAAGAAAGACGGTTTACGAAAGTAAGCCGTTTTTTATCCTTATTTGTCAAGCTGAACTAAACCGACGGAATCACTTCCACCACCATTTCATTTCCAGCTTTGTCATAATAACTACACGTCATTTTATCCATTACCACAATCCATTTTTCAACGCCCGATTTGGCGCAATCGTGTAAAAAAGTCATGTAATCGGTGTTGCCTTGTTGGTGCGATTTTAAGTCGGATTTGAATTGCTCAATGTTGCTTTCATCAGCAATAGTTAAGGTTTCTGAAAAACCTTCTGAAGCAATTTGAAAATTATCTTTTCCAAAATAATTGGTATGATTATCAAACACAAACGTTTCGAAAGAAGTAACACCAAGCGCAATAATGTCTTGCATGTATTTTGGAAAATCGGCACCGCTTTTTACTTTGGCGTGGGCTTCGTGGATTTGTTGGATGGTGAACATATACTATTTTTTTGGTAATTGAATTTGTGGTAAAGGTTTACAAAGAGTTTTATTTACGATTTTTTCTCTCATCAATTTCTTCTTGTTAAAATGACGAGAAATATTTTGAGTTATTTCTGTATAATTATCTTTTAATTCATTAGTCACTTTATCTTCCCATTGATGATAATAAACTTTTATAGAACGACAATTATTATGCTCAAAAATTGTATTTAATAATGTCCTATCAGACAATCCACAAGAATGACCCATTATTAAAACTTGAAACTTATCACTATCAATATAGTTTAATAGTTTGCTATAATTCGAATTTTGTAAATATTGAAAAGACTTAAAATTCCTTAGATATTCATTGTCATTAATATTTTCAATTCGTTTGTAATCTTCATCCATTTCATCTCCAAACCCAAAATTCATTAAATTTAATTCGTCATTTAATTTACCATGGATATGAAATAAATCAACTTTTATCTCACCTTCCTTAAGTCTGTTAACATATCTATCTAAAGTGGAGGTATAATTAAAATTGAGCAATCGAATTTTTGCTTTATTTAAATCAGGGTTTAACTTTTCTTCTTTAAAAAAGATTTCTATTTCATTAACATCATCAATATTATTAAACTCAGATCGCCAATTAGATTCATTATTAAAAACTGAAATAGGTCTTAATATATTATAAAAATCAATATTAATTGAATTAAATTCATTAGACGAATTTAAAAGATAATTATTCTCTATCTTCTCAATCAAATACTCTTCAAAAATTCTTTTAATTTCTTCAAATTCTGTATTCAATTTTTGAACTTTAATACTTTGTTCATTTTCCCAAAACTCTTCTGATTTAGAAACGTCTAAACATTTTGAATTAATTATCTTTTTTAATTGTCTGTAATACTCATTTTCAATATCAACCCAATTTTGAATATTCTTTTGATTAACAATCTTAAAAAAAGAATTTTTATAAATAAGAACATGACTTCTTGGATATTGTCCTGTCATGAAATTATTCCCAAATTCTGTATAAATTTCACCATCAGAAAACTTAATCTTCGCATTAAATTGTTTTATGAAATTTGCAAGCTCATATAAGTTTCTTGTGTTTTTAAAATCTACATCAAATAAATCCACAAAAGAAATAAAATCATCATTATGATTACTGTTTTTTACATTTGCCCAATAATCATCTATAAAATCCTTATAACTCGTCGGCAAACCATGTGCTAAATCAAAACCGTTTCCAATAATCACTAATCTATTCATAAATCTAAAAATGCTTTTCTCAAAAATACGTTTTTATTTTTATAATGTGATTTCTCCTAAGGTCGAAATGACAAAATGGTTAAAAATATTTTCCTTGCGCACTTCGCGAAAAAACTTTGCGCCCTTTGCGTTTAAACTCTACCTTTGCCCACATGAAAACCACGAACTTCAAAAACACTAAAATCAGTTACACCGACCAAGGAAAAGGAACGGCTGTGGTTTTATTGCATGGTTTTTTGGAAAATCAATCGATGTGGAAGGCGTTTGTTCCTGAATTGGTTAAAAAATACCGCATCATTACGATTGATTTATTAGGTCATGGTGAAACAGAATGTTTGGGTTATGTCCACACCATGGAAGACCAAGCCGATATGGTGCATCATGTGTTGCACGAATTAAAAATTAGAAAAGCGGTTTTAATTGGACATTCGATGGGCGGTTATGTGGCATTGGCTTTCGCCGAATTGTATCCCGATAACGTAAAAGGAATTGTATTACAAAACTCCACCTCAAGAGCTGATAGCGACGAACGAAAAGCA
>NZ_JAIWOF010000028.1 GCF_020217025.1 Flavobacterium sp.
AATCGTGACCGCGCTATTATTGCCGTGAAGCAAAATTATTCGGCATTCATTCGTATGAGTATTGCTAATTTGTTTAGTGAAGACAATCGCGAACGTTTAGCTGATATTATAGAAGAAGTAAAATTAGAAGCTTTAAAAACACCACTTCAAGGCATTGTTGCTGCATTAGAAGGTATGAAAATCAGGAAAGACCGCGAAGTTATTTTGCATTTTGCGCCTTATCCCATTCAGCTTATTTTAGGCAAAAAAGATCCTGTTTTAAACTACGATGATAATTTAGAACAAATCGAAGGCACGCAAGTACAACTCACCACTTTTGAAGATGGTCACATGAGTCATTTTGAAAACCAAGCGGAATTATTGGCGGTTTTGAATGGTTTTTTGAAAAGGGTTTAGTTATTAATCAACTCGATAGCTTTTTCTAATAATTCATCTTTTCCTGAACGAATTCCTTTAATGGTTGGTTCCATTTTAATATCTGGAACAATTCCAATACGTTGTGTTTCAGAACCATCAGGAGTTAAAACGCCAATTCCAGAAATGTAAGTAAAAATATTTCCAGGTAAAATAATTGTCGAAACATTTCCATCTGCTCCAGCTGTTGTACTTCCTAATACTTTTGCGTTTGGTGCTACTCGTAACGCCATTGCTGAATATTCTGCTTGACTTTGGGTTTCTTCATTAACTAATATAATTACTTTTCCTTTAAAAGCATCTTTATTTTTACCTCCTACTTGTATTTCTCCTCCTCTAAAAGTAAACAATCCTGGTGTTTTAATATCTCCAGCGGTGAACTTTACAAAGTCTTTTTTCTCATTTAGTAGATAATTACTCAAACTAAATATAATAAAATCAGAAGGATAACATCTTAAATCAACTATCAAGCCTTTTTTATCCAAAAACTTATCCATTATTTCATTGATTTCACCTTTTTTCAATGTTCCTGGATAAATGTAACCTATGTTTTCATTGATAATTTTATGCGAAACTGGTTCTTCTCTGAAATACTTGTATTTGATTGTACCAATGACTACATCTTTAATTCCTGAATTGTTTTCGATTGTAAGCTGAATAGAATTATCATTTGTTCGCAACATTTTTCGTGCCACATCTCGCAATTGTGTAGGATAATTGGAAGCTGGAAAATACTTCAAATTATTGTTTAACCAATCCTCCACTTTTACACCATTAACAGAAACAATTACATCACCAACTTGTAAATTAGCATCTTTAAATTCGTCTTGTAATTTAACAACTATAGCTTTGTTTTCGACAAATTTTATTTTTATAGGAGCAACATTTTCGCCAAAAAAAGCATCTAAAACAGAATTATATCCCCAAATATTAGCATGTGTATCTTGAATTTTTCCAATAAGTTCTAACAGGGTCAAAGTATACTCTTTTTGATCTTTTGTAGCGGTCATTCTCGGAATGAATTCTGTTAAAACTGAATCCCAATTTTCATCCATCAAATGACGATTTGGAGAAAAGTATTCAATCATGTTCCAATATCTAAAAACCGCTAAAAGCTTAACTCCAGTATCGGAATATTCCATTTTACTGTACACTTTCTCATCAGTAAAATTTGGATTATTTACAATTTTATGTAATTTGATGTAATAGTTTTTATCACTTCTTTCAGCTTTATTTACCTTTTGTAGTAATGAAGATAAATCAGAAGAAATTAAATTGGTATCGGAAATCCATTTTGTGTTAGGAAGTAACTTAATAGTACTTTCTTTCGGAAGTTTTTGAGAAGTAGTTTTGAAAGTCCCTAATTTGTTAATCCATTGCACTAATTCACCATCAAAGTTTTGACTATTTATTTTTGGTAACATTCTAAACAACTCATAATCCCAGCTGATTTTACCTTCGGCTATCGCTGGATGATAGTATTTCACAAACCCCCAAACTTTTCCTAATACAAATAGATTTCGCTTTTGAATTTCGTTTAGATTTGTAATTTCAAATTTTGAACCTGCATCAAATTCTGTGTCTTTATCAATAATGGAAAGTTCTTTTTCAACAGGTTTTAGTTTTTCAATTGGTTTTCCATCAATGGTGACTTTAAAATTATCAAACCAAGCTTTTCCTTTACCAACTAAAATTCCTGCGACATAAATTTCATCTGCATTTTCTTTGAAATCAATTGTTACAGTGTGTTTTTTCCATTCAGAAGTTCCTTGCAATTTTTGGCTTTGCATATTATCAAATCCAACAGATTGTTCGTCTTTATCTATTCTAATTAGTAATCCAACGAAACCATCTGAAACATTTTCATATTTCATAAAGCCTTCTAAAGTGATTTTTTTACCTTTAAAATTTGCAGGAAGCTTGTAAGCAACACAACCAAAACCTTCACCTTCCTTGACATTAACAAGCATGCTGTTTTTTCCAGAAACGGCATTAGTCGAATCCATTTTTAATTCACTATCTCCCCATCGAATCCAATCCTTTGGCAATTCATCCTCTTTAGAATATTTTTCAAAATCAAGATTAAAAACAGGTACCTGATTTTGCGAAAACAAAATATTAACCAATAAAATGAATGCAAAAGAGAAGATTTTTTTCATAACTATGTTTTTCGGTTACTATAACTTTTGTAAAGAAAACGAAAAAGAATGTAAGAAAATTGTAACGAAATGTTAAACCTTTTCCTTAAACGCAATTTCTGGATTGAAAATTTCCAAAATCAACGTTTCTAATTCCGATTTAAAATCTTCTAAGATTTCAGTTGAAATAATAAGTTCAGCATCTTTTCCTTTACCTAATCCGAAAGGTAAAAAACCGTTTTTCATGTTTTTGAACGAAACAATTCCTGCGGAAACTTCTCGATTTTGTTTTAATTCGTGATTTTCAAACATCAAAGCATAACATAGTAACTGAATGATTTTTTCATTTTTTATATCAGATGTCAAATCACCAAAA
Source organism: Flavobacterium sp. (assembly GCF_020217025.1). Taxonomy (GTDB): domain Bacteria; phylum Bacteroidota; class Bacteroidia; order Flavobacteriales; family Flavobacteriaceae; genus Flavobacterium. The sequence continues at coordinate 2,929 of NZ_JAIWOF010000028.1, forward strand.
TCTTGAATTTTTAAGCTATTTCCATCTACTTTTCCGGTTTTGTAATCGATGATTCTGATGGCGCCTTCTCGCTCTTCAATTCGGTCGACTTTACCTGCTATTTTTATTGAAAAGGGTAAAGATTTCACTTCAATTTCACAAGACAAACTCGCTTCTAACAGTAATACTTTTATAGCTTGACCGTCTTCGATGTCTTTCTTTTCCAATTGTAGAAAATTGTATACATTTCGTTTCGCTACTTCAAACGCCAATAGGTTTTTTCCTTTGGTAATTTCGCCTTCTTTGTAAATTTCTTTGAAATGTTTTAGAATAACTTCATCAATTTTGGCTTCCATCGCTTCGATATGATGCAATGCCAAAAACTGATTCAAATATGGCGTATACAATTCTTCCAAAGCATTGTGAATAATGGTTCCCAACGTATTTACTGCGATGTTTTCTTCAACTTCATCAGCTTCGTTAATGCGCAAAATACGTTGCATATAAAACTGTAACGGATTTCGAATATAATTCGTCAACGAAGATGGTGAAAATCCTTTATCCGTTGCGATTTCGTGTAAACGGGTTAAGATTTTATCAGTTTTTGGAATCGTAACGGGTTCGTATGCTTTTTCAGGTAAAACTGCGTTATAAATGGTACTTGTAATGTTGTGTTTTGGTTGTTTCTCGATTTCTAATTGGGTAATGAAACGGCTTTTTTCTCCAGCATCAATTCCTTCGTTGTCGGTATTATAAAGCAACCAAATGTTTTTCGCACGCAATAACAAATGATAAAAGTGATAGCAATAAATCGCATCTTTTTCTTTGTAGGTAGGCAAACCTAATTCTTTCTTTACATCATACGGAATGAATGAATTCTGCGATTTTCCAGCTGGAAATTTGCCTTCGTTTACTGAAGTGATAATCACATTTTTAAAATCTAATACACGGCTTTCTAAAACACCCATTACTTGAAGTCCTGACAAAGGTTCGCCTTCGAAAGAAACTTCCGCTAAATCGATAATTTGCTTGTAAATCGCTTGAAGCGATGGCAAGCTTTCAATTTGATTATAAGTTTCGTGATAATTGGTTAATTTATTTATCGTTTTAAAAACGGAATACACAAAAGCTTTCGTAACTTTTTCTTCGGCATCATCGTTGCTTAAATAGGATTTTATGATAAGTAAAATCGAATTCAAATTCACTAAAATATCGGAAATTGAATCATCCCAACGTGTAAATAATAATTTGAAGAATTTGTTTTCTGTATTTGGATATTTCTCTTCGTATAAACTGAATAATTTTTGATTCGAAAAGAAGGTAAAATTGTTGTTATTAATCACTTTTACTACTTCTTCCACTTTACAATACGGTTCCACCAAAGGATGATTCAGAATATCTAGAACTTCTTTGTAATAGAACGTGTAACTTTTTTCGTTTCGTTGTTTAGCATTGGTATGCAACTTAAACAACTTGCTAATCAACAATTGTGCAGGATTATTTTTACTCGGATAACCCATCGTAATATTCAACGCATCAACCGATTCTGGCAAACCGTATAAAACAGGAAGCAACAGGTTTTCGTCACCTAGAACAACAGCGGTTTTTTCTAAATTTGGGTTTTCAGATTGATTTTTTTCAATAATCGTTCCCACAATTTTGGCTTGACCGATACTTTTTGGCGTACCAATAATTTCGATATTCTTTTCTTCACTAAAGTGATTTACTACCCATTCGAAATCTTGATTTACGAAAGGCTTCCATTCTTTCTTGAACTTTCTAATGAACAAACCAGCATCGTGATACGAATCATTTAAAAACACCTCATCGATATCCCAATAAATTTTGGCTTTGTTCTCGTTGGCTAAATGTTTGAATATTCTTTCTTCAGCTTGATTTAAAGCATTGAAACCTGCAAAATAGATTTGATTAGTAATGGTTATGGTAAACGAAACTAAGTTTTTTACAGCTTCTCTGTACAATAAACCTTGATAACCGATTCCTTTTTTTAATAAATGCTCATAAAAAGATTCGTAATACAAAGGCAATTTAGCCCAAAACTCTAAATGAGTTGTGATTAATTTGGTTTTGTCTTGTGGTTGTAAATCCCAACGTTTTAATGCTTCGATATCTTCTAAATAGGAGAATACGTGATTTGGGTCTAATAAATAACGATCGATTTCATTAAAATCTTGAATAGCAGTTTTTGCCCAAGTAGCAAATTCTTCGAAGCTTTGCTGTTTGGATTTTTCTGTAACAGAAAGATAGACTTCGTAGAATTCGAATAACAATTCAATTGGATCAATGGTACGAAGACCCGAAATCTCTTGAATGAAATCTTCAATACTAATGATAGTCGGCGCAAAAGAAGTAGTTTCTAATTGATTTTTTAAACTCTCTAAAAGAAATACTTTGGCTCTTTTATTGGGTAATACAATCAAACAATTTGACAATTCAATATCAGATTGTGATAAAATTATGGCGCTTAACTTATCTAAAAAAGTATCTTGTTTCATTTTATAAAAATAAAAAAACGTCCCGAAATATCGGGACGTTTCTTAGTATATTTTAGAAAGAAATTATTTAACTAATTTCACTTCTACTCTTCTGTTGTTAGCTTTACCTTTAGCAGTTTTGTTAGAATCTACTGGCATAGACTCACCAAAACCTTTAGAAGATAATCTAGAAGCATCGATACCGTTTTCAACTAAGAAGTTTTTAACAGCAGCAGCTCTATCTTCAGATAATTTTTGGTTCATTGTATCTTTACCATCAGCATCTGTATGACCTTCTAATGAGAACTTAGCAGTAGGATACTCTTTTAAGATAGCAGCCATAGCTTTTAAAACTGGAATTGTTTGTTTTTGGAAAGAAGCTTTACCAGAGTTAAACAAAATAGTTTTACCGTAATCATTTAATTTTTTCATTGCATCGTCAGATACTTCTGGACAACCATTGTTAGCAACAGTACCAGCTACAGTAGGACATTTGTCATCTTTATCAGCAACACCGTCACCGTCAGTATCTGGCCATGGACAACCTGCGTTATCTTTAGCACCAGCTACAGTAGGACATTTGTCATCTTTATCAGCAACACCGTCACCGTCAGCATCTGGACATCCGTTCATCATTTTAGTTCCTTTGTCATCTGGACAAGCATCTTCTTTGTTGATGATTCCGTCACCATCATTATCAGGACAACCGTTTAATTCTTTAGTACCTGCTTCTTCTGGACAAGCATCTTCTGAATCTTGGATTCCGTCTTTATCTGTATCTGGACATCCTTTGAATTCTGGTAAACCAGCAACTTCTGGACATGCATCATCTTTGTCGTAAATTCCGTCACCATCTGTATCTTTACCTCCAAATTTGAAAGTTAAACCAGCAAAGTGTTGGATGTGAGTTGGGATATCAGCGTTTGGAGTTCTGTTATCGTCAAATGAATGTTTGTAAGTAGATTGGAATTGTAAACCAACTTGCTCAGTAAACCAAAAAGTTAATCCTAAACCTCCATTAACTGTACCTGCAGAAGCATCTCCAAGGAAATTGTAACCTCCACCAATGTTAACAGAAGGATCTAACCATTTAGATTTCAATAAATCCATAAAGCTGTATTTAATAACAGCATCAAAAGCATAATAATTTAAGTTACCTGGGTTTGCAACATCATCAGTTGATTCAGTTCCAGGAACTCTAGAAATCCATTTATCAATTGTGTTAACAGAACCTGTTAAACCAAATGAAAAACCGTCTCCAACGTATCTAGATACGCTTAAATAAGAAACTGAAGGTAAAACATTCCAGTTTTCTTTAACATTTAATAATTGGATGAATTTTGGACTGTCATTACCAACAGCACTAACTTTAGTGTCAACTCCATTTACCCCAAAAGACACTGCCCATGGGTTGTTGCTATCTTGTGCTTGCGATGTTAAACCAGCAAACAATAAAGCTGCAGCAAATAATTTGTTAAGATGTTTCATACTTGTTTTATTTAATTACAATGCGTTATAATTAGAACAAAAGTAATACGTTTTTTTTAACTACAAAAAGTTTTGTTAAAAAAAATTACTTATTTGTCGGATTTTTACTTGATTATTCCTAAATTTTTGGCCACTTCTGTAAAAGCTGCGATTGCTTTATCTAAGTGTTCCTGCGTATGTGCTGCCGATAATTGCACGCGAATACGCGCTTTATCCTTAGGAACTACCGGAAAGAAAAATCCAATTACATAGATTCCTTTTTTTAACAGTTCTTCTGCCATTACTTGCGATAATTTGGCATCATATAACATAACTGGCACAATTGCAGAGTCGCCATCGATAAAATCAATACCTGCTTTTCTTAAACCTGCTTTGAAATAATTGGTGTTCCACTCTAATTTATCTCTTAATGTCGTATCTTTTTCTAATAATTCGAAAACTTTTAATGAAGCACCTACAATTGAAGGCGCTAATGAATTTGAAAACAAATACGGACGAGATCGTTGACGTAAAATTTCTATGATTTCTTTTTTAGCGGTTGTATAACCTCCCATAGCTCCACCAAGTGCTTTTCCAAGTGTTCCTGTGATGATGTCTACTCTTCCCATTACACCTTTAGCTTCTAATGTTCCTTTTCCTGTAGCTCCGATGAAACCAGCGGCGTGACATTCGTCAACCATAACCATAGCATCATATTTATCGGCTAAGTCACAAATTTTATCTAGTGGCGCTACTAATCCGTCCATTGAGAAAACTCCGTCGGTTACAATTAATTTAAAACGGTGACCTGCTTCAGTTGCTTTGATTAACTGTTGCTCTAAGTCTTCCATATTGTTGTTTTCGTAACGGTAACGAGCTGCTTTACACAAACGAACACCATCAATAATAGAGGCATGATTCAAAGAATCAGAAATAATACAATCTTCTTCTCCTAATAAAGGTTCGAAAACTCCTCCATTCGCATCAAAAGCCGCTGCGTATAAAATAGTATCTTCTGTTCCGTAGAAATCGGCAATCTTTTTTTCTAATTCTTTGTGAATATCTTGCGTTCCACAAATAAAACGTACTGATGACATTCCGAATCCATGAGAATCCAAAGCATCTTTTGCTGCTTGCACTACTTCTGGATGTGATGACAATCCTAAATAATTATTCGCACAAAAGTTTAAAACCGTTTCACCAGTCGAAATCGTAATTTCTGCTCCTTGAGGCGAAGTGATAATGCGTTCTTTTTTAAATAATCCGTTTTCTTGAATCGTATTTAATTCGTTTTGTAGGTGTTGTTGGATTTTTCCGTACATAATATGTTTATTGTTACTAGTTTGTTGTTTAGAATTACAAAGTTACTATTTCTATACTTTCTCCTATATATATAAGTGCTTTTTTTGCAACGGTATAGTTCATTTCTTGTAAAGCCTTTTCGTATTCTTCTAATTGGGCTTTGTGTTTGTTGTGTTTTTCTCCAGTTTTGTAATCTAACAAATACGCCACATTATCTTTAATCACAACTCTATCGGGTTTACTGTTTTTAGTAGCTTTTTTGATGATGTTTTGTTCGTTGAAAACTTTTGCATTGGCATCAAAAAACGAAATCAATTCTTCATGATGCACAATTTTTTCAATCGTTTCTTTAAAAATTGCATTTTGGGAAAACGTTATCAATCCCAATTCCGTTGCTTTTTGAATGGCTAAATCCACATCGTCTTTCGTTTGAATAAACGCCATAATTTCGTGCAAAATATTCCCAAAGTTAATCGCATCCTGCTGAATTGTTCCCCACATTAGGGCTTCGCGCTGTGCTATTTTGATATTTTTTGGATTTAATTTATGCGAAACAATTCCGATTTGATTGTGATTGCCATCGTGAGATTTGTTAGTTGAAATTCGGGCTGGATTTCCAAACTCGTATTCTGATTTGGTTTCTTCATATTTTCCTGAATTTTGTAGAAATTCTAAGAAATAGTGAGATAAATTATTGGTAACCAAATCGCCTTTTTTCGTTTTTAGTTTATTCGAAATCACATACAATTGCTCTTCGGCTCGGGTTAACGCCACGTACAAAACATTAATTGTATCTAAAACTTCTTCTTGATTTTTAGTTTGGAAAATTGCTTTTGCTTCGTTTCCATAACTTTCCACTTCTTTTTTATTGTTGATAAGCGCTTTTGGAAAATTCACATTTGCATCTTCTAACGGAATCCACAATTTGTCTTTAGGTTTGCTTGAAAAATTTTCTTCAGCAAAAGGAAAAATCACCACCGGAAATTCCAATCCTTTTGATTTGTGAATCGTCATGATGCGAACCGCGTTTGTTCCTTCTGGTGATGGAATACTTTTTTGGTAGCCAATTTTGTCCCAATACTCTAGGAAATCCGCAATACTCGATTGTACTTTGACATCTTTCTCTAAAACCAAATCCAAGAAATATTGCAAATACGAAGTATTCACTTTGTCATTTAAGAAAGTTGCGATTAAAATTTCAACTGCTTCGTATAATGATTTCTTCTTGCAATTTTTGAACGAAATTTCAATGCCAATAGTTTTCAAAAACGCTTCTAATTCTTCCGAATTTTTATCTTTTGCAGCCAAAATGAAATCATGAATTTCTAATTCTGACTGTAAATATTTCGCAATGAAATACAAGAAATAGACTTTCGATTCGTCGTCTTTCGGATTTTTTAAATAACGAAGCAACGCAATCAACAATTTAACTTCCGTTGCATTTTGAATCAATAAGGTTTCCGAAGACAAAATCGGAACGCTGTTTTCGGTTAAGAAATTCGCCAACTTGATTCCGGGTGCTTTGGTTCGCGTAAGCAACACGATATCTTTGTATTCAAATCCGTTTGCGACACATTTCTCGATGGTTCTCAACGTTTGATTCAAGTAAAATTTATCTTTTACCGAAATCGAATCGTTATCCGAATCAAAACCTTCTACTTCGGTTTCGTCTTCTGGCACTTCGATGAATGACAAATTCACATAACCGCCCATTTTGGAATTGATTTCCTGATGCGAAAGGTTTTCGTATAAATTTTTATAATCTAGATTTTCAAATTTATCCGATAATTGCTTAAAAAACGCATTATTGAACTGAATGACTTCGGAAT
>NZ_JAIWOF010000004.1 GCF_020217025.1 Flavobacterium sp.
ATTATAGTTACAGGTCCGTCATTAATCAAACTCACTTTCATATCGGCTCCAAATTGACCTGTTTGTGTTTTTTTGCCCAATTCAATTTCCATTTGTTGCACAAAAGATTCATAAAGAGGAATAGCAATTTCGGGTTTAGAGGCTTTGATATAACTAGGACGATTTCCTTTTTTTGTAGCCGCATGCAATGTAAATTGAGAAACTACAATAATTTCGCCATTGATATCTTTTAACGACAAATTCATTACTTCATTTTCGTCTTCAAAAATTCTTAAATTGGCTATTTTAGAGGTTAACCAATTGATATCTTCTTGATTATCGGCGTCTTCAATGCCGACTAAAACTAATAAACCTTGTTGAATTTGAGCTACAATTTGTTTATTTATTGTAACTGATGACTCGGAAACTCGTTGAATTACTGCTTTCATTTTAATGTATAAACATCAAAAATATGAAAAATATCAGAAAAGATTTACGGAAATCCGTAAAAACAAATTATTTTCTGGTTTCGTCACTTGCCCTTCTTTCGGCATCGTAAATATCGGCGCGATATTGTTCTTCGTCGCCTTCTAAAATTTGGGTATAACTTTTATAGCGCGACCACGAAATTTCGTCATTTTCCAATGCCTTTTTGATGGCGCAATGCGGTTCTTCTTTATGTAAACAGTTATTAAATTTACATTGGTCTTTCAAAGCAAAAAATTCAGGAAAATAATCCCCAATTTCTTGTTTTTCCATGTCGACAATTCCAAAACCACGAATTCCCGGAGTGTCTATAATTTTAGCTCCGAAAGACAAATCAAACATTTCAGCAAAAGTTGTGGTGTGCTTTCCTTGTGCATGCGATTCGGAAATTTGTTTGGTTTTTAAATTCAATCCTGGTTCTAAAGTGTTTACCAAAGTTGATTTTCCAACACCCGAATGTCCTGAAAACATAGAAACTTTGTCTTTCATTAATGCTTTAAGTTCTTCAATTCCTTTTCCATCTTTAGCAGAAACACGTAAACATTTATAGCCTATTGAAGAATACACATGTTGTAAATATAATTGTTCGTCTAATGTAGGGTCATCAAACGTATCTATTTTATTGAAGACAATTACGGCTTCAATTCCATAAGCTTCAGCGGTAACTAAAAATCGGTCGATAAAACTTGTGGTTGTTGGTGGATTATTAATGGTAACCAATAAAAAAACCACGTCAATATTAGATGCGATAATATGCATTTGATGCGATAAATTTACCGACTTTCTAACGATGTAATTTTTTCTATCATGAATCGCCGTGATTACTCCAGTGGTTTCATCAGTGGTATTTTCAATATCGTAATCTACAACGTCGCCCACCGCAATAGGATTGGTACTTTTGATGCCTTTCATTCTAAATTTACCTTTTATACGGCACTCTAAAAAAGCACCATTTTCTGTCTTAATGGTGTACCAGCTTCCAGTAGATTTATAAACGATTCCTGTCATTAAAAGGTAAAAATTAGAAGTTTGAAAAACCGATTCAACTTCGTTATATCTTGCAAAGATAATGTTTCTATTGAAAATTAAGGCAATAAAAAAGGCTACTCTTGGTAGCCTTTTTTATTACTCTTCTAAAATCATTCTTCCTAACTTATCTTTACTTTTTCTTGAAGAGTAAACGATAAATTCTTTGTCTGATTTTCTATAATATACTCCAGGACGCAATACCAATTCATTTTTAATTACTTCTTCTGGATCTTTTCTTGTCATATTTCCGTTAGAATCGAAAATGAATAATGCTGGAATTGCATTGTTATAATTACCTAAGGATTTAATATCATCAATATTAGTCACACCTTTGTTTTTAACGTTATCGTTAAAAAGTAAATTAAGTACCCCATTTTTGTAAATAGGAATTGCTCCTAAATATTCAGGACCTTTTCCTAATTGTGTTAATGGAATTTGAATTGAACCACCAACTGCAAAACTTCCGTTACCTCCGGCAAATCCAAATCCAATTGACAATGTAGTTACAGTTGCAGATTGTTCTTTTGGTAAAACATTACCCCATTCAAATGTACCATCTGCTTTTAAACTTGTAATAATAATTTCGTTTTTAGTGTACGTTACAGGTGTTGCCGCTAATGGCCCAATACCAGAACTTTGACCTACATAAACATACTGAAATTCAGACAATACGATTAAACCACCATCATTTTTTTCAATAATAGTTGTTATATTATAGAAAGGCTTAACGTCTTTTCCTTTTTTAGCTCTTCTTTCACCTAATAGTTTAACTTTTGTTGCATAATCAAACTCATTAAACTTTACTGCATTAGTTGCATTCGTATTTAAATCAATAGTTGCGTTATAAACTCCTTTAAGTTCTTTATTTGCTTTTCCGTTTTCTCTTACACTTGAATAAAAACCAACTATTTTTAAAGTATTTTTATTTGTAGAAATCATTTTACAATTGATAATTTCTTTCCCTTTAATATCAATATTTACGATTTCCTTTTTGTATCCGTTATTTCTTTTGAAAGTATGGATTTCAAATTTTTCAATTTGTTCTTTCTTTTTTGAATCTCTGTAACTTTCATTAACTACTAAGAAAACATCATCTTGAAAATTAACTTCAAAATCAGAAATTGTAAATTCATAATCTTTCTTACTGTCATCAAACTTAACTTTTTCAGTATTTGAGAACAAAGTCCCCATTTTGTCATCAAACAATTTTACTTCATATTTTACCGCATCTTCTTTTGAAAACAATGAAGTATGCATAACTAACAAAGCACCTTCATCTGGAGATAACTTGAAATAAAAATCGCCTCTGCTTGATTTTTTTGCAACTTCAGCATCAAACAATACCACTGGAGATTTACTTAAAACACCTTTATCAGAAACTTGTGTAGCAACTAAATTAAAAATTTTATCTTTTTTATTGTAAACACTACCAATTACATAAAGATTGTCATTTAAAAGAAAAATTTCTTCAAAATCAACTTCTTTGTCGCTAATTTGAGGAATTACAATTGGATTAGATGAAATAAGTTTCATTGAACCCGATTCAAATATTTTTATGAAATAATCATCTTTTCCTTTTATAGCTAAAGCAAAGATTTTGTTATTAGATTCTCCAACGATTTTAACGATTTTTTGTTTATCGTCTGCTAACTCTTCTCCATAAGTTAAAGACACTTTGTCTATTTTGTTTTGAGCAACTAAGAATTGAATCCCAAGCACAAAAGCAAACAAAAACAGATTAATTTTTTTCATTATTTATTATTAAAAGATTTGTGGCGCGATATTACAAAAAATGTAAGAATATTTTCTAAAAAAATCTATTTATTAATTACTTTTTCTTGATGTGTAATACTTTCTTGGTGAATTGCTTTAAACAATTGCATTACAAATTCGTTACTCAAACCTTTTTCTTCGCCCTCTAAAATCATTTTTCCTAAGATTTCGTTCCAGCGTTGGTTTTGTAAAATAGCCACATTTTTTTCTTTCTTTAACAATCCGATTTTATCGGCAACTTTCATTCGGTTACCCAAAATTTCTAACAGTTTTCCATCAAACTCATCAATTTGCATGCGCAGTTTTGCCATTTTTTGATTGTATTCGCTTTCATCATCCGACACTTTTCTAACGCGTAAATTGATGAACATTTGTTTTAATGTAGCTGGAGTTACTTGTTGAGCAGCATCACTCCAAGCATTATCTGGGTCGATATGCGTTTCAATAATTAATCCATCATAATTCAAATCTAAAGCTTGTTGCGACACTTCTTGAATCATATCGCGCTTTCCGGTAATGTGCGAAGGATCGCAAATCAAAGGTAAATCGGGAAAACGATTTTGCATATCAATTGCTATTTGCCACTCTGGATTGTTGCGGTATTTTGTTTTTTCGTAAGTAGAAAATCCTCTGTGAATTACTCCTAACTTCTTAATATTTGCGTTATACAATCGCTCTAAACCACCAATCCATAAAGACAAATCAGGATTTACAGGATTTTTTAATAAAACGATTTTATCTGTTCCTTGCAAAGCATCTGCGATTTCTTGAACGGCAAAAGGATTTACGGTGGTTCTAGCGCCAATCCACAAAACATCAATATCGTGTTCCAATGCTAATTTTACGTGAGCTGCCGTAGCGACTTCCGTTGCCATTAACAAACCGGTTTCTGCTTTGGCTTTTTGCAACCATTTCAATCCGATTTCGCCCACACCTTCAAATCCACCTGGACGTGTTCGAGGTTTCCAAATTCCTGCACGGAAAATAGAAACATCAGAATTCTTCAATTCGTGTGCTATTTTTAAAACTTGTTCTTCGGTTTCAGCACTACAAGGTCCTGCAATTACCAGTGGATGATTCAAATGAAAATCATCTAACCAAGTGCGTAATTCTTTTTTATTTTCCATAACCATATTTTCACTGTAAAATTACTACTTATTCTTAAATTATTATTGTTTACTCTTTTCATATTCGCCCAACACCTTGAAATGCGTTGTCATGATTTCCATTATTTTTTTCGCTTTTTCAAAATGTTTATATTTTTCAAAAACTACATCCACAAAAAAAGCATAGGTAAAAGGCGTTTCGATAATAGGAAGCGATTGAATTTTTGTTAGATTCAATTTGCAATTATTCAACACATTTAAAACCGTTGCCAAAGAACCTGGCGTATCATCTAATTCAAATTTTATTGATGCTTTATTGATGAGTTCTTTTGAAATTTCTTTGTTCGATGCTTTTAAAACTACAAAACGCGTTTTATTACTTTTTACCGTGTGAATTCCATCTGCAATAATTTCCAGATTGTAAATTTCGGAAGCTACTGGTCCAGCTAAAGCACCGATTCCTTTCAATTGATTTTCCTGAATTCGCTTTGCAGTAATTGCAGTATCCGAACTTTCGACCAATTTAATATGCGGATATTGACTAAAGAAATTGGCACATTGCAGCAAAGCAATTGGATGCGAATGCACTTCTTTGATATCTTGAATTTTTTGACCAGGCAACACCATCAAATTCATGTGAATATCTAAAAAATATTCGCCAATAATATGCAAATCGTATGAATCGATTAAGGCATAATTTGGTAAAATAGCGCCTGCAATTGAATTTTCTATCGCCATGATAGCTTTGTCGGATTGATTGGTTTTCAAACTATTGACCACGTCTCGAAACGAACTGCATTCATCCAAACCAATCGCATCACCAAAATAACGATGTGCTACTTGATGATGAAACGATCCTTGAATTCCCTGAATTGCGATTTTAATTCCCATAATTTTGAGCAAAAAAAAATCCCGATTTGCATCGGGATTGTATGTTTATAAAATAAATTTCTTTCATTTATATAATAGCACAACAATCCCTCATCTGTCTCCAGAAGAAATAAAAAGAATTGTTATATAAAAATGTACTATTGGTAAGCATTAAGCTATTAATTATTTGATTACGTAAAAGTAATAAAAAAATGAAAACGAAATACTTTTTTAAATAAATTTGAGTTCTTTTAAAAAAAGTTACTTTTGCTAAAATTTACAAACTATGTCGATAGAAGTTCAAAATATTTCAAAAAATTACGGAGACCAAAAAGCATTGGATAACGTTAGTTTTTCTGTAAAAAAAGGAGAAATCGTAGGTTTTTTAGGTCCAAATGGTGCCGGAAAATCCACTTTAATGAAAATTTTGACAACTTATTTAACGGCAGATAGCGGAACAGCTGTTGTAAACGAACACGATGTAACTTCGGCACAAAAAGAAGTACAAAAATCGGTTGGGTATTTACCAGAACACAATCCGTTGTATTTGGATTTATATGTGAGAGAATATTTGGCTTTTAATGCCGATTTACATAAAGTTGCGAAATCAAGAATTGACGAAGTAATTGCTTTGACAGGATTAACGCCTGAAAGTCACAAGAAAATTGGAGAATTATCAAAAGGTTACCGTCAACGTGTTGGATTAGCAACCGCTTTGTTACATAATCCAGATGTGATGATTTTAGATGAACCAACAACAGGTTTAGACCCAAATCAATTGGTAGAAATTCGTGATTTGATTAAAAACATTGGAAAAGACAAGACGGTTTTTCTATCGACGCACATTATGCAAGAAGTGGAAGCGATTTGCGATAGAATCATCATTATTGACAAAGGGAAAATCGTAACGGATGAAAAACTAAACAATTTAGTTGCCGAAGAAGCGGAACAAATTATCGAAGTAGAATTTGACAAAAAAGTAGATGAAACTATTTTTGCTTCTCTTCCAAATTTAAAATCAGCAAAAAATTCGCATGATTTAGTTTGGGAACTAACTTTTACTACAGCGACAGATATGCGACCAGCATTATTTGATTTTGCACAAGCGAACCATTTGAGAACATTACAAATTGTGTTGAAAAGTAAAAACTTGGAACAAATTTTTAGAGAGAAAACAACTAGAAAATAAAAAAATCTCCTTACAACTAAACTGTAAGGAGATTTTAAAAGTATTGTAACATTAATTTAAAGTTACCAAATACTTTTGTCTGAGTTTGTCGTAATCATCGTAAACCACAGAAAGTGCGTAACTCGACAAATCTTCATTTAACAACGAATTGTAAATGAAATCTTCTTCCGTAAAACCATGTTTGGTAATGGCCTCTTTGATGTACTTTACGGCAACCTCTTTTTTATTCTGATAAAAGTAACAATTTGCCACTTCTATATACACGTCTTTTAAATTTTGACCTTTCGACAATTTAATGTAATTTTCATACTCTTTAATTGCTTCAGTATAATTTTTCTTCTCGGTAAGTGATCTAGCCTTTGTTAAGATAGAATCCAATTCATTTGCGAAGGTTAACTGGGAAATGAATAAAATTACGAATGAATAGATAATTTTTTTCATGGGTTTAGTTTTTTATTATTATAAATTTACAATTATTTTTTCAATAAAAAATATATTTTTTTTAACCACAACCGTTTTTAATATAGTTTAGTGTAACTATTTAACATTTTAACTGAATTATATTTAAATAAAGTTTTGTAAAGCTACATAAATATAAATTTAACCTCTCAAAACAGTCAAAAAACAGAAGAATTCGAAAAAATACACTTTTTAAAAAAAGCAAAATGCTATTAATCGAATTTATATGTTTTTCGTCGATAAATTTATTACTAAATAGCTAATTAAAAATCATCTTCCTTTTAAAATAACAATTTGTTAATTTTAAATCTTAACGGTTACAATTAATTAAAATACACTTTTCAAAACACTTACTTTATTTACGAATAAAAAACCAAATTGGTTTAAAAAAAAAATCTCCTAAGCACAAAATACTTAGGAGACCTAACTTTAAAAAGAACTATAATTTAAAAAATTTCTCTGGCAATTGCCTTAACATTCTCTGCTTTTCCCATAGAGTAATAATGCAAAACGGGAATTCCAGCTGCGATTAACTCTTTACTTTGTTGGGTACACCATTCAATTCCAATTTGCTTTACAGCTTCATTATCTTTTGCTTTTACAACTGCCATAATTAAATCATCAGGCAACTCTAAACTGAATCGATGCGGAATTAAATTCAATTGTTTTTTGGTTGCGATAGGTTTTAATCCCGGAATTATTGGAACCGTAATTCCAGCCGCTCTACATTTGGCCACAAAATCGAAGAATTTTTTATTATCAAAAAACATTTGGGTAATAATATAATCGGCTCCGTTTTTAATTTTTTGCTTTACGAAATGAATATCGCTATCTAAACTTGGTGCTTCCATGTGTTTTTCGGGATAACCTGCTACTCCAATGCAAAAATCGGTTTTGGTTGAATTTTGCAAATCTTCGTCCAAATAAATTCCTTTATTCAAATTGCTGATTTGCGTCACTAATTCCGAAGCATAGGCATGACCTTCTTTTTCGGGTTTGAAGTAAATTTCGCTTTTAACCGCATCACCACGAAGCGCAACTACATTATCAATTCCTAAGAAATCCAAATCAATTAATAAATTCTCTGTATCTTCTTTAGTAAAACCACCACATAAAATATGTGGAATAGCATCTACTTCGTATTTATTCTGAATTCCAGCACAAATACCAACCGTTCCTGGACGTTTTTTTACTACTTTTTTCTGAAGTAAACCATTTTCTAATTCTTTGAATTCATATTCCTCACGATGATAGGTTACATCAATAAACGGTGGCTTGAATTCCATCAATGGATCGATACTATCAAAAATCGATTGAATGTTTTGCCCTTTTAAAGGCGGTAAAATTTCGAAGGAGAACAAAGGTTTTCCGTTGGCGTTTTGTATATGTTCCGTTACTTTCATCTTTTTGGGTTTTGGATTTTGGGTTTTGGGTTATAGGCAAACCTTTTACCTAATACCTTTTACCCAATACCTTAAATTAATCTGCTAAATTGGGTGATAGCCATTTTTCGGCTAATTCAATACTTATATTTCTTCTTTTGGCGTAATCTTCTAATTGGTCTTTTTTAATTTTTCCCAAGCCAAAATATTTACTTTCTGGATTAGCAAAATAATAGCCCGAAACTGAAGCTGCTGGCCACATCGCCATACTTTCAGTTAACTTTACTCCTATTTCTTGTTCCACATTTAGTAATTTCCAAATCGTTGGTTTTTCTAAATGGTCAGGACAAGCAGGATAACCTGGAGCAGGACGAATTCCTTTGTATTGTTCTTTGATTAATTCGTCATTTGACAACACCTCATCCGAAGCGTAACCCCAAATTTCTTTTCGAACTTTTAAATGCAAGTATTCTGCGAATGCTTCTGCTAATCTATCTCCCAAAGCTTTTACCAAAATGGAATTATAATCGTCTAATTGTTTTTCGAATTCAGAAGCTTTTTCATCAACTCCAAAACCTGTTGAAACACAAAAACATCCAATGTAATCTTGTTTACCAATTTCTTTTGGAACAATAAAATCTGCCAAAGCGATATTTGGAACTCCCACTGTTTTTTGTGATTGCTGACGAAGGGTTAAAAATTTCTCAACTTCGCTTGAAGCAATAACCTCAACATCGTCATCATTTATTGTGTTCGCTGGAAAAACCCCTAAGATTCCTTTTGCGGTAAGCCACTTTTCTAAAACAATTTGAGTAAGCATTTTTTGTGCATCATCAAAAAGATTAGTTGCTTGTTCTCCTACAATTTCATCAGTCAAAATAGCTGGAAATTTTCCGTACAATTCCCAAGATTGAAAGAATGGTGTCCAATCGATAAAATCTACTAATTCCAACAGCTCAACTTCTATAGTTTTTGTGCCGATGAAGTTTGGCTTAACCGGTTCATAATTATTCCAATCGATTTTGAATTTATTTTTTCTTGCTTCTTCTATGGATAAGAAATTTTTCTCGCGACTTCTATTTAAATACCCTTCACGAAGCGAATCATATTCTTGCCGAAGCGATTTTGCATAGGTAAGTTTTGTATCGGGTTGTAGTAAATTCGTTGCAACTGTCACTGCACGAGAGGCGTCATTCACATGAACCACCGTTTCCTTATACTCAGGAGCAATTTTCACAGCAGTGTGCGCACGAGAAGTGGTTGCACCACCAATCATTACTGGAATTTTGATGTTCAATTTATCCATTTCTTTGGCCAAATACACCATTTCATCCAATGAAGGTGTAATCAAACCACTCAACCCAATAATATCTACATTTTCTTTAACTGCAGTTTCGATGATTTTTTCGGGTGGAACCATCACACCTAAATCGATGATTTCGAAATTATTACAAGCTAAAACTACTGACACAATGTTTTTACCTATATCATGTACATCACCTTTTACAGTTGCCATCAACACTTTTCCGGCCGAAGACGATTTTCCGTCTTTTGAAGCTTCTATATAAGGAAGTAAATAGGCCACCGCTTTTTTCATAACACGAGCCGATTTCACTACTTGAGGCAAGAACATTTTTCCGCTTCCGAATAAATCTCCAACCACATTCATTCCGTTCATCAGGTGATTTTCGATTACTTCGATTGGCTTCTCAACTAATTGACGTGCT
>NZ_JAIWOF010000029.1 GCF_020217025.1 Flavobacterium sp.
AACTACGATAATTCGTTCCCAAACGAAGCGTTTCTTTGTCTTTGTTAGAAAACGGATTGTGTTTTTTATCTTCTTTCGCCAAATCGATAAATTGTTCGGCTTTTCCGCCGCGCCAACGGTAAATCGCTTGTTTTGGATCGCCCACCAACATCAAAGTGCCTTGCTGACCAAAATCATCTTGTCCTGAAAGCGCGTTATCGATTAACGGAATCAAATTTTGCCATTGCATCACTGAAGTATCCTGAAATTCATCAATAAAATAATGACGGTATTTTTCACCCAAACGCTCATAAATAAAAGGCGCCGGCTGATTTTGTATCTCGTTATGAATAATTTTATTGAAATCGGAAATCGAAACTAAATTTTGCTCTTCCTGAATTTGTTTGAATTCTTGATAAATCGTGTTTAATAACGATAATGGATTCAAATTTTGCAGAAAAGCTTCGTACATTGAAATTTTTCCAACTTTTTCATTGATTGTTAACACCGAAGCTAAAATTTCGGAAGCCTTTTCATCAATAAAATCTTTATCGGATTGTAGAACAGTTTTAGAATAACCACTTTCTGAACCATCTAAATATTTGATTACAGTTTCATTAATCGCAATTTTATCATCAACAATTTTCTCTAAAAAATTAGGAACCAAACTTCTGTAAAACGATTTTCTTGAAACGCCATTTCCATCAATCGAATCCAAAACACTTTGAGCAATTGCTTTACAATCGATTTTTAACTGTTTGATTTCATCTTGTAACTTCTTTTTTACGACTCCGAAATCATCTATGCTTTTTTCAGACAATTCTTTGATTTCTTCCGAATTGTTTTCGTTGGTAATCAATTGGGCCACCTTTAATAATTCGGCCGAAATATCCCAGTTTTTATCGTCGTCGGTTTTCTCTTTTGAAAATTCGATGAGTAATTTGGTTAAACTTACATCATCCCCCGCTTTGGAAATCACTAAATCAATCGCTTCTTGTAATAAGGAATCGGTTTCCAGCGACACTTCAAAATTCGATGGCAAATTCAAATCTTGGGCAAACGTTCGGATGACTTTGTGCGTGAATTTATCAATTGTAGAAATATCAAACGCAGCATAATTGTGAATGATATTTTTGATGATAGCTTTCGATTTATCTTTTAAAGTAGCGATACTTAATTTGGTTTCCGAAGCAACATCTTTTAGCAATTCCATCGCTTTTTCCGAAGTATTATCCAATGAAAATTGATACAAACTCGAAACGATTCGGGTTTTCATTTCTTCTACCGCTTTGTTGGTAAAGGTAATGGCAAGAATTTTTCGATACGCATCATCATTCGTCGCCAAGAAAAGAATTTTTAGATATTCTTTTGTTAGCGTGTAAGTTTTTCCGGAGCCAGCCGAAGCGTCGTATATGGCAAAAGCGGTTGTATTCAATGTTATATTTATCTTACTAATAGTGGTATAAAAACTATCTATTTTTGAATCCGAAGTTTAATTTGTAAATTTGGTGAAAATATTATTAATCTAAAAATTAAATATCATGGCTTTTGAATTACCACAATTACCTTATGCATACGATGCATTAGAACCACATATTGACGCTAGAACAATGGAAATTCACCATTCTAAGCACCACAATGCATATGTTACTAACTTAAACGCAGCTATTGCTGGAACTGATTTAGAAGGAAAATCTATTGAAGATATCATGAAAAATCTTGACATGAACAACATGCCAGTTCGTAACAATGGTGGTGGACATTACAACCACACTATGTTTTGGGAAATTATGTCGCCAAACGGTGGAGGTTTACCAACAGGTGAATTAGCAACTGCTATTGACGCTGCTTTTGGTTCATTTGACGCATTTAAAGCTGAATTTTCTAAAGCGGGAGCTACTCGTTTTGGTTCAGGATGGGCTTGGTTATGTGTGAAAGATGGAAAATTAGAAGTTTGTTCTACTCCAAATCAAGACAACCCATTAATGCCAGGTGTGGCTTGTGGTGGACAACCAATCTTAGGAATGGATGTTTGGGAACACGCTTATTACTTACACTATCAAAACCGTCGTCCTGATTATATGGAAGCGTTTTTTAATGTAATTAACTGGACTGAAGTTGCAAAACGTTTTGCTGCAGCAAAATAATTTAAAACAAACAAAATTAAAAAAGGCGAAGATTTTTCAATCCTCGCCTTTTTTGTTACCAAGTTTATTAAAATAAAAAAGGTGAAATTACTTTCACCCTTTTTGCCCCAAATCTACCATAAAACTTAACCTACTAATTTTCTGGTAGAGCTAAAGTAGAACAGTAAAACGTATGTGACGAAAAAAATTGTTGAATAACACAAAAACTCGATGAAATGCATTTTTGAAAAATAAAATAAGTTAATTTTTTACTTTTTCTAACAAATTCATTCATTTTTGGGTAATAAAAAAGGCACGCATTGCGTACCCTTTTTGCCCCAAATCTACCATAAAACTTAACCTACTAATTTTCTGGTAGTACTAAAGTACTTCAAGATAGTATGCTTGCATAAAAAAATTGTTAAACGAAATAAAAAGTCGATGAAATGCACTTTTTTAATAAAATTTGCCCTTACCTTTTGTTAAAACGACAATTTTAGACAAAAAAAAAGGCACGCATTGCGTACCCTTTTTGCCCCAAATCTACCATAAACTTAACCTACTAATTTTCTGGTAGTGCTAAAGTATGGCGAGATTTTATATTACTATAAAAAAATTGTTAAACGAAATAAAAAGTCGATGAAACGCCTTTTTTAATAAGCGCGAGCATCTTTTCCTTCATAAAAATTCATAAATGCACGATTTACTACACGATTTCCTCCATCTGTTGGATAATCTCCTGTGAAATACCAATCTCCTAAGTTTTTCGGACAAGCTTTATGCAAATCTTCCACCGTTTGGTAAATGATTTTTACTTCAGCTTTGGTGTCATCTGGCGTAAGCATTTCGGCAATTTTATCTGAGATTTCTTGATCGGTGAACGGCGCATAAATTTCTTTTACATAATTCACTACATCAGCATCACTAAAATCTTCTTGTGCTTTCGATTTTTGGTACACTTCTTCTACAATATGATATAAATTACGCTCTTTCAACAATTCTAAGGCTGCTCTAAAGGCTACTAATCCTTCTAATTTCGCCATATCGATTCCGTAACAATCTGGATAACGAATTTGAGGTGCTGATGAAACTACAACAATTTTCTTTGGATGCAAACGATCCATCATTTTAATGATACTTTGTTTTAAGGTAGTTCCTCGCACAATACTATCATCAATAATTACTAAATTATCCGTTGGTTTTACCACGCCATAAGTTACATCATAAACGTGTGCTACTAAATCATCACGACTGCTATCTTCAGTAATAAACGTTCTTAATTTAGCATCTTTAATCGCGATTTTTTCGGTTCTGATTTTTACTGAAAGTAATTCTTTCAAAGTATCTTCTGTCAACGTATCTTTTTGCTCGATAATTGCTTTAGCTTTTCTTTGATTCAAGAAATCTTGAGCCGCTTCTGACATTCCGTAAAAAGAAGTTTCTGCTGTATTTGGGATAAAAGAGAAAACTGTATTATCGGTATCGTTATCGATGGCTTTTAAAACACTTGGGAAGATTAATTTCCCTAATTCTTTACGCTCTCTGTAAATTTCAGCATCGCTTCCACGAGAAAAATAAATACGTTCAAACGAACATGCTTTTTTGATTAACGGCGTTCTCACTTCCTGAACTGAAACATTTCCGTTTTTCTTGATGATGATAGCACTTCCAGGAGTTAATTCTTGAACTTTTTCGAAAGGCACATTGAAAACCGTTTGAATCACCGGACGTTCTGAAGCGACCACTACAATTTCATCATCTTCATAGAAATACGCAGGACGAATTCCGGCAGGATCGCGCAAAACAAACGAATCACCATGACCGAAAAGTCCAGCCATTGCGTAACCTCCATCGAAATTACGAGAAGCACGTTCTAAAATGCGTTGTACATTTAATCGTTCTCCGATAATTGGCGAAGCTTCTTGCTTAGAATACCCTTCGTGTTTGCATTGTTTGTATAATTCGGTAACCTCATCATCTAAGAAATGTCCAATTTTTTCCATTACGGTAACGGTATCGGCCATTTGTTTTGGATGTTGTCCTAAATCAATTAAGTTTTGAAACAACTCCTTTACGTTTGTCATATTGAAATTTCCGGCAACAATTAAATTACGGTGCATCCAATTGTTTTGACGTAAAAATGGGTGAACACTTTCGATGCTATTTTTACCGAAAGTTCCATAACGAACGTGACCTAAAAACACTTCTCCTAAATACGGAATATTTTGTTTTTGAAGCGCCACATTGTTTTGATATTCTGGATGTTCTTCTAACTCGCGACTGATTCTGTCGTTAATTTGAGCGAAAATATCCTTTATAGGTTGTGGGTCGTTTGAACGAATACGGCTGATGTATCTTTCACCTGGATTTACATCCAATTTAATACTTGCTAAACCAGCTCCGTCTTGACCGCGGTTGTGTTGCTTTTCCATTAGTAAGTACATTTTTTGTACTCCATAAAAAGCGGTTCCGTATTTTTCTTTATAGAATTCTAACGGTTTTTTTAATCGTAGTAATGCAATTCCACATTCGTGTTGTATAGCGTCACTCATAAGTTGTTGTGTTGTTGTAGGTTGTTGTAATTCTTATTCTTTTTGAAACAAAAAATGCCCCGAAATTTCGAGGCACGTTTTTATTCTTCTAATTCTATTTCAAATTGCGTTAAAGCTTTAAATTGTTGCAAACGCGAGTTTACTTCTTTTCTATCTAAAGTTTCCATTCTTTCTGTTCCAAATTTCTCCACACAGAAAGAAGCTAAGTTTGAACCGTAAATGATAGCGTTTTTCAAATTGCCAAACGAAATATTTTCTGATTGTGCAATGTAACCTGCAAAACCTCCTGCGAATGTATCACCAGCTCCTGTTGGATCAAACACTTCTTCTAATGGTAATGCTGGAGCAAAGAATACGTCTTTGTTGTGGAACAATAACGCTCCGTGCTCTCCTTTTTTGATTACCACATATTTTGGTCCCATTGTATGGATTTTAGCAGCTGCTTTTACCAAAGAATATTCTCCTGATAACTGACGTGCTTCTTCATCGTTGATAGTAATAACGTCTACACGTTTAATCACGTCTAATAATTCTGGTAAGGCACAATCCATCCAAAAGTTCATCGTATCTAAAACGACTAATTTTGGTTGTTCCGTCATTTGGTTTAAAACGCCTGATTGCACTATTGGGTGTAAGTTTCCTAATAAAACTACATCCGAATTTTTATACGCTTGTGGCACAACTGGATTAAAATCCGCCAAAACGTTTAATTCAGTAACTAAAGTATCTCGAGAATTTAAGTCGTTGTGGTATTTTCCACTCCAAAAGAAAGTTTTTCCTCCTTTTACGATTTCGATTCCTTCGATATTTACTCCTTTATTTTCTAATAAATCTAAATATTCCTTTGGAAAATCTTCTCCAACCACAGAAACTACAGCTGCATCTACATTAAAAAAGTTAGACGCTAAACCAATGTAAGTCGCGGCTCCACCTAAAATTTTATCCGTTTTTCCGAAAGGTGTTTCAATAGCATCAAAAGCTACTGTTCCTACTATTAATAGTTTGTTCATTAAATTAAATTTGAAATAAGGTGCAAAGATAAGTTTTTGTTTAGAAGTTTAAAAGTTTATGTGTTTAAAAGTTAATACACTACAACAACTTCCCTTCTTCTCGCTCATAAAACTCATCAATCGATAATTTTTCTTGTTGAGAAGCCATAACCGCTAATTCGTCGCAACGTTCATTTTGAGGATGACTGTTGTGTCCTTTCACCCATTGAAAATCAACTTGGTGTTGGCGGTATATTTTTAAGAAACGCATCCATAAATCAGGATTTTTCTTGGCTTTGAAGTTGATTTTTTCCCACTGAAATACCCAACGCTTTTCCACAGCATCCACCACATATTTTGAATCCGAGACCACTAAAACTTTGGTTTTTGGTTTTTTTAATTTTTCTAAACCTACGATTACGGCTAACAATTCCATTCTATTATTGGTAGACAATCGGAAACCTTCGTAAAATTCTTTTTTATAAGGCGTTCCCACCATTTCCATCACCACGCCATAGCCAGCCGGTCCAGGATTTCCCTTCGCAGCACCGTCAGTGTATATGTGGACTTCGTGACTCAAGTAAAAAGTGATTAGTGATTAGTGATTAGCTTTCTAATTACCTCGGGGAAATATTGATGTTCTAATTCGTGGATTTTATGCGCAATTTCTTCCGCAGTTTTGCAATCCTCGATGTTGACTGATTTTTGAAAAATAAATTCGCCTTCATCGTAATGTTCGTTTACATAATGAATGGTAATTCCGGTTTCTTTTTCTTTATTTTCTAAAACCGCTTGATGCACATTCATGCCATACATTCCTTTTCCGCCATATTTTGGCAATAACGCAGGATGAATATTGATCACTTTTGGATATTCTTTTAATATAGACTCGGGAAATTTTAATAGAAATCCAGCTAAAACGATTAAATCAGGCTGAAATTGATGCAATTGTTCCAACACAAAACCTTCATTTAATTGACTTTTTGAAAAAACGACTGAAGGAATGTTATGATTTTTTGCTCTATCTAACACTTTGGCATCTGGTTTGTTAGAAAAGATAGCGACTACAGTTCCTTGGTTATTTTTTTTAAAATAGCGAATAATTTCTTCGGCATTTGAGCCATTTCCGGAAGCAAAAAGCACAATATTCTTCATTTCAGTATTGATTTCTTCCCACAAAAAAAAGAATAATTATTGGTAAAAAATAAAAAAAAGAGGCCTTTGTGAATATTTTTTTTTATTTTCGTAGTCACATTTAGTAACAAAAAGGTTGTTTTAAAATAAAGTTTTTTATTTTTGCCAACAAATTAAATTAAAAATTAAAGATTATGTCAGACATTGCATCAAGAGTAAAAGCGATTATCGTAGACAAATTAGGTGTTGACGAAAACGAAGTTGTAACAGAAGCAAGCTTCACAAATGATTTAGGAGCTGATTCATTAGACACTGTTGAGCTTATTATGGAGTTCGAAAAAGAATTTGATATCCAAATTCCAGACGACCAAGCTGAAAACATTGCTACTGTAGGTCAAGCTATTTCTTACATCGAAGAAGCTAAAAAATAATAAATAAAACACCCGTGTGCATTTTTTGCATGCGGGTTTTTATTATTTTAAAGAAATTAGACTATTTTTGATTGAATTTCAATCACAATATATTGAAATACCCTTGTCTCTTTATTCATTATAACTAAAGAAAACACGGGTATTATTTGTTTAAACGATTTTTTAAAAATTAGAATATGCAATTAAAGCGTGTTGTTGTAACAGGTCTTGGAGCGTTAACTCCTATTGGAAATACTCTTCAAGAATATTGGGACGGTCTTGTGAACGGAAAAAGTGGCGCTGCCCCTATTACTTATTACGATACTGAAAAGCATAAAACCAAATTTGCTTGTGAGATTAAAAACTTCAATGTTGAAGATTTTATCGACAAAAAAGAGGTTCGCAGAATGGATAAGTTTGCTCAATATGCTATTGTTGCGAGTGACGAAGCCATCAAAGATGCTGGTATTTCCTTAGAAAATGTAAATAAACATAGAGTTGGAGTTATTTGGGGAGCAGGTATTGGAGGTTTACAAACTTTCCAAGACGAAGTAATGAATTATGCCGCTGGTGATGGAACACCGCGTTTTAATCCATTCTTTATTCCTAAAATGATTGCAGATATTGCTCCTGGACACATTTCAATGCGAAATGGTTTTATGGGACCTAACTATACTACGGTTTCTGCATGTGCTTCTTCAGCTAATGCTTTGGTAGATGCGTTCAATTACATCCGTTTAGGAATGTGTGATGTTGTTGTTTCAGGTGGTTCTGAAGCAGCAGTAACTATTGCGGGTATGGGCGGATTTAACTCAATGCAAGCTTTATCAACTAGAAACGAAAGTCCAGAAACCGCTTCAAGACCTTTTGATGCTACTCGTGATGGATTTGTTTTAGGTGAAGGTGCTGGTGCTTTAGTATTAGAAGAGTACGAACATGCGATTGCTCGTGGTGCTAAAATCTATTGTGAAGTAGGTGGTGGTGGTTTATCTTCTGATGCGTATCACTTAACGGCTCCACACCCTGAAGGAATTGGAGTTATTGCTGTAATGGAAAACTGTTTACGTGACGCTGGCTTAAAACCAGAAGATGTAGACCACATTAACACTCACGGAACTTCAACACCGCTTGGAGACGTTGCTGAGTTAAAAGCAATTAGCCATGTTTTTGGTGATCACGCTAAAAACATTAATATTAACTCAACTAAATCGATGACAGGTCACTTACTTGGTGCTGCTGGTGCTATTGAAGCAATTGCTTCTATCTTAGCGATGCAGAACGGCATTGTGCCTCCAACGATTAATCATACAACTGTAGACGAAAACATTGATCCATCATTAAACTTAACTTTAAACAAAGCGCAAAAACGCGAAATTAAAGTGGCCATGAGTAATACTTTTGGTTTTGGTGGACATAACGCTTGTGTTTTATTCAAAAAATTTGAGAACTAAACATGCGTCGTTTATTTAATAAAATACGAAAAAATTCCCGTTCTCAAGAAGACGGGATTTTTTTTGAAAAAATTACCAAAATTCTCGGCTTTGAACCTAAAGAACTGAGATATTACAAAAAAGCATTTACCCATCGTTCAGCAAATAAATTGGATGAAAAAGGAAATCCATTTAATTACGAACGCTTGGAATTCCTTGGTGATGCGATGTTGGGAAGCGTTATCGCAGCTCATTTATACAACGAAGTTCCATCGGGAGATGAAGGTTATTTGACAAAAATGCGTTCGAAAATTGTCAGTAGAGAACATTTGAACGAACTTGGACGTGATTTCAACTTATTGCAATTTGTAGAAAGCAAAGTCAATTCGAGTCAGTTTGGAGAAAATATTCATGGTAATTTATTTGAAGCTTTTATTGGCGCTATTTATTTAGACAAAGGCTTTACGTATTGCGAAAAATTCATCCAAAATAAAATTATTAAACAGTATGTTGACATTGCTAAATTAGAAGGTAAAGTCATCAGTTACAAAAGTTTAATCATCGAATGGTGCCAAAAAGAAAAAGTATCTTTCGCGTTTGATTTTATCGAAGATAACGGACAAGAAGGACAGAAATATTTCAGCGTAAAATTGTCAATCAACAACAAAATTATCGCCAAAGCTAGAGCTACTTCTAAGAAAAAAGCAGAAGAAAAAGCTGCCCAAAGAGCGTATTTTGTCTTTCAAGAAAAAATTTCGAAAAAATAATCCCCTACTCAAACGTTTGAGTTTATAAATTATCGTTAAGAACTACTCAATGGGTAGTTTTTAACGTATTTTAGCCTTATCTTTACCGCTTAATTTTGGAAAATGGCCATTCATAAAATTCAAATAAACGATTTTATTTCAGATGATTATGAGTTAATTGCCTTGCATTCATCTTTAGAAGATTACAAATTAGCGTATTGCTTAAACAAGGAATTGGGATTGCAGTTACAAAAAAATGATAACTACGTAGAAATCTCTATTCCAGAAGGGAAAAGCGCTTTTGAGAATTTCGCTTTTGATGATGAAAAGAACGATGTAATTTGGACCTTAATCGAAAATAAAACTACGATTATCAATTCGGACAAACAAACGAGTTCCCTTTTTGAACAAGTTGACATCACCGTTTTTTTACTTCCAGAATATAAAAAAGCAGATTATTTGATTAAAATTGAAAATATCGATTACGGTTTTGACGCCGATAAAATAATTGATAAAATATTAAAAATCAAAAATGTAACCACTGCTTATACCGTTGATACAACAAACTTAAAATCAAAAAATAATTTAATTTTTTAATTAAAATGCCGACAAATAAAAAAACTAAAATTGTAGC
>NZ_JAIWOF010000030.1 GCF_020217025.1 Flavobacterium sp.
TACATTAGGCCCAGCTTGTAGCACAAAAGAAGTGCTTAAAAATATGGTGGATGCTGGAGTTAATGTCTTCAGAATTAACTTTTCACATGCTGATTATACGGATGTTAGTGCTCGAATTGACATGATTAGAGAACTAAACGATGAGTTTGGCTACACTACTTCCATCTTAGCCGATTTACAAGGTCCGAAATTGCGTGTAGGGGTAATGAAAGAAGACGTAGTAGTAAGCAAAGGCGATAAAATCACGTTCACTACTGCAGAAGATATCTTAGGAACCGCAGAGCGTGTTTACATGAACTACAAAGAATTTCCAAAAGATGTAAATCCTGGAGAAAGAATCTTATTAGACGACGGAAAATTAATTTTCGAAGTAACTAAAACTGATAAAAATACTGAAGTTGAAGCGGTAGTAATTCAAGGTGGTCCTTTGAAATCGAAAAAAGGAGTGAATTTACCAAACACAAAAGTTTCACTTCCTGCTTTAACGGAAAAAGATATTCGCGATGCTAAATTCGCTATCGAAAACGATGTGGATTGGATTGCATTATCGTTTGTAAGAACTCCAAAAGACTTAGAAGATTTGCAAGATTTGATTGCAGAACATTCGGATCATAAAATTCCGATTATTGCCAAAATTGAAAAACCAGAAGCGGTTGAAAACATTGATAAAATCGTAGCGTTTTGTGATGGATTGATGGTAGCTCGTGGTGATTTAGGAGTAGAAGTTCCGGCAGAAGAAGTGCCGTTAATTCAAAAGAAATTGATTAACCGTGCTAAAACTGCAAGAATTCCGGTAATTGTGGCAACACAAATGATGGAAACGATGATTACGTCATTAACACCAACACGTGCTGAAGTAAACGACGTAGCAAACTCGGTTATGGATGGTGCTGATGCGGTAATGTTATCTGGAGAAACTTCGGTAGGAAATTATCCTGTGGAAGTTATTGAAACTATGACACGTATCATTGAAAGTGTAGAAGATTCGCCATTAATTAAAGTGCCGTTATCGCAACCACAAGTAAAAAACCAACGTTATATTACCAAATCGATTTGTTACCACGCTTCACAAATGGCGGATACAATTAATGCTAAAGCAATAACAACGTTAACTAACTCAGGTTACACGGCATTTCAAATTTCTGCTTGGCGTCCTAAATCGCATATTTTAGTGTTTACATCTAACAAGCGTATTTTAACGCAATTGAACTTGTTATGGGGTGTAAGAGCCTACTTCTACGACAAATTAGTAAGTACAGATGATACAATTGAAGACATCAACTCCATTTGTAAAGAAAAGAAATACGTAAAAAAAGGCGACATGGTAGTAAACTTAGCCGCAATGCCAATCGTTGCTAAAGGAATGGTAAACACCATGCGTGTTTCTGAAATAGAATAAGCTTTACTTTTATAGTCATAAAAAAACGAGTGCTAGTAATTAGCACTCGTTTTTGTTTGTTGTATATTTTCGTTTTAAGCCGCTATTTTTTCAAACGCGATAAAATTAGTTACTTCACCTTTATTGTTGAAAATAGGAAATCCTTTGATGTGACATTTGTATAACGAACCGTCTTTACAATAATTGATTACGTTTTTCTCAAATGGTACTTTTTTTAGAATGGCTTGTCTGATTTCGAAACTGATATTGGAATCTGTTTTTGGACCTTGAAACATTTTTGGTGAGTTTCCAATGACTTCTTGTGCTTCGTAACCGTTCATTTTTTTGATGTTTTTACTAGCGAAAACAATTTTTAATTGCGCATCCGTAACCACTATAACGGTTTCTTCTTGTAAACTCTCTTTATAATCCCAAACCGATTTCCATTGATTTTTGTTAGCCATTTGATGCAACGAATTCACATCATGAAGCAACACATTCGTTTGCAATAAAAACTGAGAATAAATATCCCAAGACACCAACGGCATTGCTTTTATAGCCCCATTTTCATACTGTTTTGCAAACGCGGCATCGTAAACTTTGAATTCCATAACCTTGTAATTTGGGATAAAACTAAAAAGAAAAATGAAGCAACAAGTTAGAAAACACAACTTTAACGCTTGTTTAAGTTCCTAAAACTCAAACTTCAATTGTACCGAAACACTTTTTTGAGGCAACTCAGTTTTCGTTTTTTCTTCGTTGTTTAAATTGTGAATGGAAATACCTAGTAATCGCACTGAATTCTTTAAACGTTCTTGATACAATAAATCTTTGGCAACGTCTAAAATGATGTTTTTATCGCTTACGAAATAAGGCAAGGTTTTGCTTCGGGTTTGTAAGGTGAAATCGGAGTATTTTATTTTTAGGGTGATGGTTTTTCCTGATATTTTGCTTTTTTGTAGGCGTTTTTCTAATTCTTTGGCAATACTTTGCAAACGTTCTTCCATGAAAATTTCGGAAGATAAATTTTCTCCAAAAGTACGCTCTGCTCCTACGGATTTTATCTTACGATTCGGTTTTACGGCACTGTTGTGAATGCCACGACAAATTTGGTAATAATGAAAACCGCTGTTACCGAAATGTTTCTCTAAATACTCTAACGGTTTTTGCTTTAAATCATAACCTGTAAAAATGCCTAGTTGATACATTTTTTCAGCCGTTACTTTGCCAACGCCATAAAACTTTTTAATATCTAACTTTTCTAAAAACGCTTCTACCTCATCTGGGTTTACCGTTTTTTGTCCGTTAGGCTTGTTGTAATCGGAAGCTATTTTGGCTACAAATTTATTTACAGAAATTCCTGCCGAAGCCGTAAGTCCAACTTCTTCAAAAATGCGCTTTCTGATTTCTTGAGCAATTAATGTCGCGCTGGGATTGCCTTTTTTATTTTCGGTAACGTCTAAATAGGCTTCATCGAGCGATAATGGCTCAACTAAATCAGTGTAATCGTGGAATATCTTTCTGATTTTCTTTGAAATTTCTTTGTAACGATCAAATCGTGGTCGCACAAAAATTAAATCGGGACACAATTTCTTCGCTTGAATGCCGCTAATAGCACTTCGAACACCAAATTTTCTCGCTTCGTAACTTGCTGCTGAAACCACACCCCGAACTTCGCTTCCACCAACTGCCAAAGGTTTCCCTTTCAACTCTGGATTGTCCATTTGCTCTACCGATGCATAAAACGCATCCATGTCTACGTGAATTATTTTTCGGTAGTGTTCGCTCATAATTTATTCGGTAGGAAAAAAGAAACTCAACGGTTTTCTAAAGAAATGTTGCTTTATCGAAGTAAGAATCGGGCGTAACTCTGTCAATGGAATATTGCGCGAACGAAACGCCAATCCAAGCGACAAACCAAAACTTACTAAAAAGTTCACAAAACCAATAATTCCGATACCTAAAATACCCCAAAATAACATTGCATTGTTCACCATATAATCGGCGCCGTAAATAGCTAAGGCTAAGTTTCCACTGGCAAATGTAATGTGTCGAATATCCAAATTCAAACCTAAAAATAATCCAACCGAAGCCGTACTTCCAAGGAAAACTCCAAACCAAAAGTTAGAAATGATTCCAGCCCAATAGCGTTCGTACCATTTCGAAATTTTTTCGGCTTTCGCTTTTCCGAAATTTAATTTTAGTAACGGATGTTCTTTAATTCGATAATAGACATCAAAATGCTTATCACGATTCGCAATACTTCCTGAGATAATTCCCGACAAGAACAAGAAAAAACCGGCAATTGCCGCATGAAAAATCGCCATGGAATGTATTGGACTCAAATCAGTGATTAATTTTTCCCATTTGGTTTCGGCAATATTGTAATCAAACGCCAAATCGATTAACCAAATTCCTAAAAACGCCACTGGAAAAGCCATCAAGACATTTCCAACAAACGCAATAAACTGCGAACGGAACAATCGGGCAAATAAAATGGCGAAACTTTTGTGTTTTTCTCCATCGCCATTCGCTTGCTTTTTTAAACCGTCTTCTAAAGCATTAATTAAAGCAGAAGCTGTCATTGCTGGCTGTTTGGTTGCCAACGTAAATCCTAAAACATAAATCGCAATAAAACCAAACGAGTAATTCATGCTATACAAAAATGCCTGACCAAAATAACTACTATCGGCTTTAGAAAGCATGATTTTAATGATACATAAAAATCCAACAATTAATCCACCGCCCAGCGCTGCATACAACATTTTGAAATACTCCGTTTTGGATTCGGTTATATAGTGTTCGCCTGTTTTCGCGGTATGTTGCGTGATTTCGTACGATAATAATTGTGTGCTTTCGTTAAATAACTTTCTAACGTTGGTTTTTAAACAATTGTATTTAATCAGTTTTATCGCTAATTCAATTGATTTTGCTTTTTTGTCTTCGGGTTTATCGATTACCAAAAGCGGCATCAAAACACCAACGCGATACAACTGTTGTTTGATGCGCAACAGGTTTTGATTCACACGTAACGAAATTCCGTATTTAGAGGAGTTTTGAAAGGCCTTCTCAACAAATTCGTTACATTGGTTATACAACACTAACAATTGCTTGTAATTGATATCAGATGAAGTGGTGTAAAATTCCGATTCTTTATTGCGAATCGTATTCTCAATTGAATATAATTCTTTTTCAAAAGCGGCAAATGGACTTTCTAAATCGTTATATTCAGGAACCATTTTCATTACTTCGGTTTCCAATGCTTTTCCGCTGGTGCGTTGCGACAACAAATTGATAGCTTGCATCACTTCATACAAAGGAGAATTAACTGCAACCGATTCATAAATTGTTTCGAAATGAAATAATTCAAAAAGGATTTCTAACTCAGATTTTGGAATTTTATTAATCCAAACCGGATCAGAATCCACATAAAAAACCTGATTTAAAACATATTGTAAGGTGTCTTTTGGCGCTTGATAGGGTAAAATTTTAGCAAAAACACGCTTTTTAACTTCGTAAAAGAAATCTGTATCTTGAAGAATTCCAGCATCAGTTAAAATGGCATCGAAATTTTTACTTTGTAAAACCGTTTGCAAATACGCCACAAAGTTGATTCGTTCCTTATCGTTATTTGTAAAAAATTCGATTATAGGAAAAAGGCTTATGTGTTGAATCTTTTTAGGATTTCTTGGACGAATAGCATTAACCAATTGAACTAAAATATCAATTTCGTTTTCTTCGTCGCGCCATAATTGCAATTCATTAAAGTATTTTTTAAGAATTTCGTCGGGCGTAATGTGATTTTTGCTGATAAATAAATTCATAATTTTGGTCATAGAATCGTAAAGATACAAAGAGAAAGTATTTTTTAGTAATTTAGAAACCTAAATAAATATTAAATTTTGACAGAAATAGAGCGCAAATTTTTAGTCACGTCAACCGATTTTATCTCGGAAAGTACGACTCAGTTTAGAATTGTACAAGGCTATTTGAATTCGAATCCCGAGCGAACCGTTAGAGTTCGAATCAAGGGTAACAAAGGTTTTTTAACCATAAAAGGCAAAGGAAACGAATCGGGCATGAGCCGATTTGAGTGGGAAAAAGAAATCGCCATTTCTGAAGCTGAAGCTTTACTACCACTTTGCGAAAAAGGTAATATTGATAAAGTTCGTTACGAAGTTCCTATGGGAAATCATACGTATGAAGTTGATGTTTTTGCAGGTGAAAACGAAGGTTTAATAGTCGCAGAAATTGAACTACAATCAGAAAATGAATCTTTTGAAAAACCGAATTGGTTAGGCGAAGAAGTCACTTCTGACGAACGTTATTACAATGCTTTTTTGAGTAACAACCCTTTTAAATCTTGGTAAAATGAAAACACTTTTTGGAATACTTGCCTTGGTTTTATTATTTGCTTGCGGTTCAAACACCGTAATTTATCCTGATAAACCGAAAACCAATCACGAAACCTTTAGCTACAAAGAAGGCGATACTACTTATGTGATGCAGAAATATTTCTTAGTGATGCTAAAAAAAGGTCCCAATCGCGAACATTCGAAGGAAGAAGCTGCCAAAATCCAGAAAAAACATATGGAACACATCAACTGGTTAGCAAAAACGAATAAAATTAGTATTGCAGGTCCATCTGATAGTCATGAAAGTATTGCTGGATTTTTACTTTTCAACACTGAGACTATGAAAGAAGCAGATAGTTTGGCAAATCTTGACCCAGCGGTTAAAGCAGGAAGATTGGTAGTGGAAACGGTGCCTTGGTGGGCGTCAAAAGGTAGTAAACTGAAATAATTATTCTACTATTTCTATACTCACGCGTAAAGGAGAGCGTCCGTTATTGTGAGAAATATCTAAAAATGGGCGCTTTGCCATATCAATTTCTCTTTTTCGAGTGTGTGGCCCTCTATCGTTGATGGTAACTATAACGCTTTTGTTATTGGCTAAATTTGTGACTTTAACTTTAGTTCCAAATTTTAGCGTTTTATGCGCTGCTGTGTATTTTTTATTACTAAAAACTTGTCCGCTTGCAGTTCTTCTTCCATTTAATTTGTCGGAATAATGCGAAGCTTCTACGTTTTTCTTATATAATTTGGTTTTTAGATTCGCTAAAGAATCGACCACTTTAATTGAATCCGATTTTTTTATCGAATCTAGAAGTTGAAGGGAATCTTTTTTCTTAACGGTATCATATAAAGAAGCTTTTCTAACGAAATCAGATTTAGTTTCATTAGAAAAGCCTACTAATGCGGCAACAAGTAATACAAATGTAACTATTAAGATGTTTTTCTTCATAATTTATTTGATTTTGTTGACTTATTACCAAAGATTATACCAAAGACTAATTGAACCAATTAGCCCAAGGAAGTCTCGATAAGATTAATACTAAACCTAATGTATAGAAAACGGCAATCTTTTTGAATTTTCCGTTGTTACTTTCTTCTTTTTTGTGTTTTGACCATCCGATTGTAATTAACGCCAAAGCAATAATGTTAATTAATGGATGTTCTAACGAAGTTAAACGCGCAGCAGCGTCTTTCATGTTTCCTAATTGTTCTAATCCTAATGGAGAAACAAAATACAAAATCAAACCTACTAACAATTGAATGTGGCAGATGATTAAAGTGAATAAAGACAAACGCAAGTCTTTATCAGTAAATAATTTTTTAGAAGTTAATCCAAAAATGGCATTAAAAGAAGCTAATACTAAAAGCCCTAAAGCGGCATAAGCTAAGATAGAGTGAACGGATTGAATAGTTTCGTACATACCTAATTTTTTTTAAAGTGAACCACAAATATAGGAAATTAAAAACCCCTTACCCAAAAAAATGAATAAGAGGTTTTTTTTATGATGTCTTTTAAAAGACTTATTTCAGATAGGCTTTCAACAAAAACGAAGTTGAACTATCATGATTTTTTACTTCTTTTGATTCGATTTCTTCTAAGATAGAATTGGCCAATTGCTTACCTAATTCCACGCCCCATTGGTCATAACTGAAGATATTCCAGATGATTCCCTGCACAAAAATTTTGTGTTCGTACATCGCCACCAAAGCTCCTAATGATTCTGGTGTTAATTTATTGATGAGAATCGTATTTGTTGGTTTATTTCCCGAAAAAACTTTGAAAGGCAATAGAAAATCAGCTTTTTCACCTGTAATGTCTTGCTTTTCGAATTCAGCTTTAACTTGCGCTTCGGTTTTACCCATTAATAAAGCTTCGGTTTGTGCAAAGAAGTTTGACATCAACTTATCGTGATGGTCTTTGTTTCCATGAAGCGATTGTTTAAATCCGATGAAATCCGTTGGAATTAATTTGGTTCCTTGATGCATCAATTGAAAAAAAGCGTGTTGGGAATTAGAACCAGGTTCGCCCCAAATAATCGTTCCTGTTTGATACTTTACAGGATTCCCTTCTCTGTCGATACTTTTCCCGTTGCTTTCCATAAATGCTTGTTGCAAGTAGGGCGCAAGTTTTTGAAGATATTGTGTATAAGGAATAATAGCTTCGGTTTCTGTACCAAAAAAGTTATTATACCAAATGCTCAATAAAGCTAGAATTACGGGAATATTTTTATCGAAAGCTTCGTTTTTGAAATGTTCGTCCATTTCACTAGCACCTTTCGACAACTTATCAAAATTATCAAATCCAACGGCTAAACTTACAGATAAACCTACGGCGCTCCAAACCGAAAAACGACCTCCTACCCAATCCCACATTGGAAAAACATTGTCAGGGTGAATTCCGAATTCGGTTACTTTTTGGATATTGATTGAAACCGCTACGAAATGCTTGGCTATATCATCTTGTGAAGCGGATTGTAAAAACCAACTTCTAATGGTTTCCGCATTGGATAATGTTTCTTGTGTGGTAAACGTTTTAGAAACCACAACAAACAAAGTTGTTTCTGGATTTAATTTCTTGATTACTTCGCTAACGTGATCGCCATCAACGTTGGAAACAAAATGAACGTTTAAATGATTTTTATAGAATTGCAAAGCTTCTATCATCATCGCTGGACCTAAATCAGAACCTCCAATTCCGATATTCACGATATCAGTAAATGGTTTTCCTGTGAATCCTTTTTTATTTCCTGAGATAACTTCGTTAGAGAAGTTTTTGATTTTATTTTTTACCGAATACACTTCGTGCATTACATTAACGCCATCAACTAAAATATTGGCTGATTCTTTGGTACGAAGTGCCGTATGTAAAACCGCTCTATTTTCAGTTGTATTGATTGTATCGCCTTGAAAATAACTTGAAATAGCTTCTTTTAATTGCACTTCGTTAGCTAAATTCAATAACAAATCTAATGTTTCTTGATTGATTATATTTTTAGAATAGTCTACTAAAAAATCATTCCATTGAATATGAAATTTCTCCACTCTTTTCGCATCGGAAGCAAACAAATCCTTCATAGAAGTAAATTGCATTTTTTCGAAGTGCGATTGTATGTTTTGCCAAGCAGTAGTTTTTGATGGATTTATTTTAGGTAATGCCATTATTCTTTAAATTTTACCGCTGTGATGCTGTCTAATTCTTTCTTTAAAGGAGCAATATGCGCTAGATATTTTTGCTTGTGTGATTCGTTCATGGGTTCGGCATTTGGTAATTTCAGCCTAAGCGGATCTACTTGCACACCATTTTTCCAAAAACGGTAACAAACATGTGGTCCGGTTGCCAAACCTGTACTTCCTACTTTACCAATTACTTGTCCTTGTGAAACTCGTTGTCCGTTTCGAACCAAAATTTTAGACATATGTAAATATTGCGTAGAGTAAGTTGAGCTATGACGAACTTTAACAAAATTTCCATTACCCGCAGTGTAGCCTGTTCGTTCTACAACTCCTGAAGCAGTTGTTTTAATTGGTGTTCCGTGTGGTGCTGCGTAATCTGTTCCATTGTGGGCTTTAAAACGCATTTGTACAGGATGAAAACGTCTGCCTGAAAAACGAGACGAAATTCTAAAATAATCCAACGGAGCTTTTAAGAACATACTTTTTAAACCTTTTCCGTTTTCATCATAAAAATCTTCATATTTCTGATTTTCGGATAATTTATATGGGAAAGCGAAGATTTTCTTGCCTTTATGCTCAAAATAAGAAGCTTCAATGCTTTCCACTCCTACATAAATAGAATCATCGATGTAACGTTCGTTAATGGTAACCGCAAACTTATCCCCTTTTTGAATTTTAAAGAAATCGACCGTATAGGCATAAATATTGGCTAATTTATTAGCCAAACCAGCACTAACTCCGGCATTACCTAAAGTTTCGGATAACGAACCTTCAATTTCGGCAGCCACTACTCTTCTTTTTATGGTTGTTGGTTTCTTTTTATTCAAAACCGCGATTGAATCTCTAAAATCTACAACAGTATAGCTAATTCTATCTTCGATATAAACTAAAGCTTGAAGCATGTTCGGTTTTTTCTTATCAAGAAACATAATATAAGGTTTCCCTGCTTTAATTCTTCTAACATTGAATGAATCTTTTACTTTTTCGGTAACTTCATGAACTCGTAAACTATCTCTTAATGGATATTTTTCTAAAAGCTTGCCAAAAGTATCGCCAGAACGAATAGTATCTCTAACAACTTTATAGTCGTTAA
>NZ_JAIWOF010000031.1 GCF_020217025.1 Flavobacterium sp.
ATGTAAATCCGTACTCTTTTATGATGGGTTCTTTTTTTACTACTGCTTTTTTTGCTTTTTCTGATTCATCTTTCGAATTACAAGCAGTAAAAAAAGTAACAAATAAAATGGCTAATACTAAATATCTCAATGTTTTTTGTTTTGTGCGCTATGGCGGTTATTCTCCCCAGTTATCTAATTCTTCTTTCGTCCACAGTTCAGGAAAAAATATTCTTTTTTGGTATTTTGGTAACATGTATTTTTTCCAATCACTTCCCCCTGTTGCTTCGTGATTTCCTGGAACACTCTCGATGTATTTTTTGGCAGCATTAAAGTGTCCCATTACCCAAGTTATATTTACCGTTTTGTCGTAATGACGCATCGCAGCAACTAATTCAGGATTTTGTTGATCGACTTCTGGTAATTGTTTGAATTTTCTCCACAAGTTAATTGTGTTGTATTCTTCCATCCAATCTAAGAACATCTTTTTGTACTTTCTTTCAAATTCTAAGATTAAATATGACTTTTCACCTGTGTGGTAATCTTTTCCTGCAGCTTGCCAATACAAATGCTCAAAAGCGTGTTCGTAAGGTGTATTTCTATCGATGGTAGCTCTAAAACGATTGTCGATTAAGTTAATTAAATCAGTAGAACTGAACTCAATTAAACGATATTGTGCCGATTGAAATCCGCTCGCTGGTGTTAAAGTATTTCTGAATTTTAGATATTGTTCTGGCTCCATTCCGTCTTTCATAATATCGAAAGAAGTAGTTAACATATCGAAATAACGACTAATTCTTCCTAATTTCTCAGTAAAATAAGCCGTTGATGGTTTATCGTTATGACACAATTGGTTCATTTCCCAAAGAATCATTTTGAACAACAATTCGTTTACTTGATGATACATTACAAAAACCATTTCGTCTGGTAACGTAGTGCGTTGTGTTTGAAGACTCAAAAGGGCATCGGTTTGAATATAATCCCAATAGGTAATGGGTTTAGCCCAAAGTAATCCTTCTAAATGTGTTGAAGTATTTTGATTAATTGCTTCAAATTTATCATGAAGTTGATTTAATTGTTCTTGAATCTTAGGAGTTACTTCCATTATTGCTCTACTTTAACTTTGAATGAATTTTTTAAACCTTTAAAAGCTTCCAAATCGGCTTTTAAAGAACCTACTGCTAAACTTGCCTTTATACGGATTGGAATTTTATTGTCATCATCTGATATCCAGACAGTTAAACTTTCTTCTTCTTTAAAAACTCTACCTGCTTGAACGTAGGGTCTAAAAATCATACAAGAAACTTTTCCAAATTTAGTTTTTATATCTTCTCTACCAACAAATTTTAACTTAAACTTTGTGGTTTCGTTATCAAAAAACATATCAATTGCGATCGATTCTCCTACTTTTAATTTATCAATTTTTGGATGATTTCTCAAATAGTAAAAGGAAGACACGATATCTTGTACTTCATCTGGGACTGAGAATGTTTTTTCAGTTTTATGCTTATAATCTTTAACTAAAACAGTATTCTTTTCTTGATTAAAGAACCCTTCTTGATTTTTTATATAACCTCCTTCGTTAATTTTTCTAACAAACTGATAGGGCTTTCCTGTTTGTTTGTCAAAATAGCTCTCATAATTATCGTCTACTTCAAAGAAAAATTTGGTCATCCCTACGGTCCAACCTTTTCCTACAACGTGATGTACTTTTTTATTATTTTTTACGGCTTCTTTGATTTCCAAAGTGGCGTAACCCGCATTAACCATTCCGTAGTGAATTCGAAGTTTGAACCACTCTCCAGTAGTGTATGCATTTTCTTGTACTACAAAGGAATTTGTAAACACAAATAAAACAAGAAGTAAGATAATTTTTTTCATAGTTTATTCATTTTTAGAAATGAAAATGCAATTTCCGTTCCAAAAATAGTAAAACAAAAAAACCCAGTCAAAAATATGACTGAGTTTTTATGCTATTAACCAACCAAAAAACTATAAATTATGAAAATTTATTACAAAGCAAGGCAAACTACCTCCTTGTTTTGCGAGTGCAAAGGTATATATGTTTTTGAATTATTCTTAGTCAAATTTCAACTTTAACATATTTTTATCAAAAACGACACCGTTATGCGACTTCAATTTAATGAATTGTTAACAAAATATCGTTTTTACAACGTACCTCGCAATTCTTGCTCACGCTCAATTGACTCAAAAAGGGCTTTAAAGTTACCTGCACCGAACCCACGAGCACCCATTCTTTGAATAAAATTTAAAAGTTAACTTTCTCTAATCTGATTTGGGATGGTTTATTTTTTGAATCAAAAAACTCTATAAGCATCATGTAACCTTTTTTTGCAGGGAAGGCCAAAATTGTGCTTACATCAGTTTTTAAATCAAGTTGCTGTTTATTAAAATTCTCATTACTGTAGGAAACAATTCCAAATTTCGTATTCTGCTTTCTGTTTTTTGAGTTTTTTTCATTGTCACTAAAATAAAATAAAAACTCATCATCATCTAGATCTTGAAAATCGATATAATCAAATGCTCCAAACTCTTTAATTCTTCTTGAATGAGCTGCCGTTCCTGGAAATTTATTTCTAAATTTTTCAGAGATAAATACCTTATTGAAGGAAAAATTTTCAGAGATTTCTAAAAAATAAATATTATTAGTAGTTACAGGACTACCTTTAAAAGCCTCACAAACAGCAATTATTTTCCCATTGCTCAATTGAATAAGGTCATGAACAAAAACAAAACCTTCTTTTTTTATTTCGCCATATTTATTTATCTCAATTTTTGATGACAACTCTGTCCAATTTAAAAATTTTTCTTCTAATTTCTTCCCTGTTTTAAGATTTAGTTTTATTTTGAAAAGACCGAGATTTTCTTCATCATTAATGAATCCGTAATCTGATTTCTTCGAGTAATTCCCTAACAATATCAAATCTTCATTCTCAATATAAGAATCTACTACTTTGTGAGAATATTTATCTTGATTTGAAAATAAAAATTCAAAATTTAATTTACCTGTAATTGCATCAAAAACCATGATTGAATTAACGGGTTTATAATATCCTCCTTTGGTATAATGGTTAGAAAAAACTATATAATTATTTGAAGAGTCTAAAAACTCTAATTCCTTAAACCCATAATCATTTTTTGTTATCTCATAAGTTGTCTTCCATTTTTTTATAAAATTATCATCCAAACAAACTAAAAATTTTTCTTTACCTGTTTGATCTTTCTCTTCTTTTATAGTTACTAAACCAACACCGTCAACTCCTATAATTTTATCTGTTTGATTTGCATCAAAATTTTTAAGGGATCTATCAAATTTGGGCTTGCTTTCTAATTTACCGTTTCTAAAAATAAATATATCACTCATCTTATTATTTGATAAATCTAAAGTTCTATATCTTCTAAATATTTTACCATTCACTGTATCATCATTCAACTCTATTAATAGCTTGTTATTATACAAAGTGACATCAGTAGTTATTTTATCTGCCTTTAGTAGAAGAGAACTATACTTCATTTCTTCTAAATAACCATTTGTAACTTTTGTTAAATTTTCATCTAAGACAACATACTCCAATATGTAAGTTTCTTTTTGAATTTTATCAGATTCAAAAAGAAGAAAATAACCTTTTATATTATTTTTATCATCTTTTATTACATCAGAATCATATAATACTCCAGAGGACAATTTATTTAACTCAACTATTTGAGCCGTTACAAATTGAGTAAAAACTAATAAAACACCTAATACTATTTTTTTCATTTAAATTTTTGAATTAAAATTTCTATATCGCTACTTTTTAAATTATTCATTAAATTAATAAATATGTTCAAGCTTGCAGAATTGTAAACATAATCTATTTGAGGAACATGTTTTGAAAGTGTTTGATTTTCTTTTGCCTTTTGAATCTCAACTAAGTTTAAAAAAATTAAATCCTTATAAAAAACATCATTGTTGATTTTAAATTTTTTAAGCGATTCATATAAGCAAATTCCAAATTCTCCACTTAAATACAAATTATACAAATTTTGATAACTAACATTTTTCTTTATTTCAAAAAATCTTTCTGAAGAAGAACTTTTAAAATTTCGATTTGTAATGAATTTTTCGATTTTTCTTATACGAGTTGAACAATCAGGATGAGTCTTTAGAGAATCAATTTGATAAGCTGGCTTATAATCATATTTATTAAATATTGATTTTTCAACTTCGAAATATTTATTTTTTAATTTAAATGATTCTGTTTCAAATAAAATTCTATAATCCTGTATTACTAGTGAATCTTTCTCATTGTTAGATTCATCTAATTTCTTTAATAAACTTAAAGGGTTATTTAAATCTCTATTTGTTCTAGAATAAAATGAAAATCCTAATGAATCTGCTTGAATTTCTTTTTTTCTTCTTTGAGCGTAATTTTTATAATTTAATTTAAGTAAAAAAGTATTAGCTGCTCTAGTACGGTTATATTTTAATTTTTTTATTTCTTTTGTCTTATCAATAATCTCTTCAGACGTGTGTAAACTCACAAAATTGTCAATTTCTTTTTTGACGTGTTGAAGTTCCTGATGACTTATTTCATGACACAAAACAAAAACCAATTCATCCTCATTATCCAAAATAGTTAATAAACCATAATTAACTACGATAGTTCCATCACCACAATTATAAGCATTAATTTCAGGGTCTTTAGAAATTAAAATCTTATACTCCTTTTTATTTAATTTATTTATATCTAAAATCTCAAATATTAATTTTTGAAAATAATCGTTTAAATTTTTATCTGAAATAAAGGTATTATTGTAGATTTTTTCTAAAAATTCTTCCTGATATTCAAGATAAATCGCTTTAGACAACTTGGATTTTTCAACTGAATTTAAACTTAAATTTTTGTTAAATGTCGCATATTTTGATTTATAAAATTCCAATAATTCAAATTTAAAAGAATCTGAATTACTTATATCTAATACTTCCTTTTTATCTTGAGCTAAAGAGCTATAAGTAATGATAATAAAGAAAAATAAATTAAGAATTTTCATAAAAAAGCTGTTTAGAAACAAAAATAACATTTATTTCTAAACAGCAAATTAATATTTAAGTTTTATAACGTTCCTCGCAATTCTTGCTCACGCTCAATTGACTCAAAAAGGGCTTTAAAGTTACCTGCACCAAACCCACGAGCACCCATTCTTTGAATAATTTCAAAGAAAAGTGTTGGACGATCTTCAACTGGCTTGGTAAAAATTTGTAACAAATAACCTTCCTCGTCAGCATCAATCATGATACCTAATTTTTGAAGTTCGTTAATATCTTCTTTAAATTTAGACATGTGATCTTTTAATCTTTCTGGAATTGCATCATAATATGCTTGAGGTGGCGTACTTAAAAACTCGATTCCTCTAGCACGCATTTCAGCTACGGTTGAAATGATATCATCAGTTGCCACAGCAATGTGCTGCACTCCTTCTCCTTCATAAAAGTCTAAATATTCTTCAATTTGAGAACGTTTTTTACCTTCCGCTGGTTCGTTAATTGGGAATTTAATTCTACCATTACCATTAGACATTACTTTAGACATTAAAGCAGAATATTCTGTAGTAATTTGTTTGTCATCAAATGAAAGGAAATTTACAAATCCCATAACATCTTCAAACCATTTTACTGCTTCATTCATTCTGTTCCATCCCGTATTACCCACCATGTGGTCGATATATTTTAATCCTACTGGAGTTGGATTATAATCTGATTTCCATTCGCTATATCCTGGTAAAAAGATTCCGTTATAATTTTTGCGTTCTACAAAAACGAAAACAGTTTCACCATAAGCTCCATAAATACCAGCACGAACCACTTCTCCATTTTCATCTTTTTCAACTACTGGTTCAAAATAAGATTTTGCACCACGCTTAGTTGTTTCTTCGTAAGACTGACGTGCATCTTCTACCCAAAGCGCAATCACTTTAACTCCATCACCGTGTTTTTTTACATGCTCGCCAATCGGAGAATCACTATTTAAAGCGGTAGTTAATACCAAACGGATTTTGTCTTGTTTTAAAACGTAAGACGCCTTGTCTTTAACTCCTGTTTCTAATCCTGCATAGGCTAATGATTGAAACCCGAAAGCTGTTTTATAAAAATGCGCTGCTTGTTTTGCGTTTCCTACGTAAAATTCTACGTAATCTGTTCCCATTAAAGGCAAGAAGTCTTGTGCTCCTTCAAATATTTTTTCTAATCCGTATTCTACTGATTTTATTTCTTGTGACATGATTCTAATATTTTAATAAATGGTACTATTTACCAAAAGTTGTATTTAATTTTTTATTCTTCTAACCAAGATTGATAATACGTTTCATCTGCAATACCCATGGCATCTTCCGTAACCATTAAAGGTTTGAAAGTATCTACCATTACCGCTAATTCTAACGTTTCTTTTTTACCAATGCTTCTTTCTGCCGCTCCTGGGTGCGGTCCGTGTGGAATTCCAGCAGGATGTAAAGAAATATTCCCTGGTTTCACATCATTTCTGCTCATGAAATCGCCATCTACATAATACAATACCTCATCAGCATCAATATTACTGTGGTTGTATGGAGCAGGAATTGATAATGGGTGATAATCGTATAACCTTGGTACAAAAGAACAAATTACGAAAGCATTTGTTTCAAACGTTTGGTGAATTGGTGGTGGTAAATGAATTCTACCTGTAATTGGTTCGAAATCGTGAATTGAAAATGCATATGGATAATTAAATCCGTCGTATCCAATTACATCAAATGGATGTGAAGCGTAAACCATTTCAAAGATTTCGTCTTTTTTCTTTACTTTGATTACGAAATCTCCTTTTTCATTATAGGTTTCTAATTCTTCTGGACGACGAATATCTCTTTCACAAAATGGCGAATGTTCTAATAATTGTCCAAACCAGTTTCTGTATTGTTTTGGTGTATAAACTGGCGAATGTGATTCTACAATAAATAAGCGATTGTCTTCGGTATCGAAATCTATTTTGTAAATCATTCCTCTTGGAACTACTAAGTAATCGCCATATTTGAAATCTAAATTTCCTAACATGGTTCTTAGTTTTCCTGTTCCTTTGTGGATGAAAATTACTTCATCTGAATCGGTATTTTTATAAAAATAATCCGTTGTTGATTTTCTTGGTGCAGCCAGAACAATGTGACAATCCGAATTCGTCAAAACAATTTTTCTACTTTCTAAAAAATCATCTTGCGGCTCAATTTCAAATCCTCTTAATTTATAAGACTGAATGTTATTTGCTTTCGCAATTTTTGGCGCAACACTGTATTGTTTTCTGATTTCTTTAACCTGAGTTGGTCGTTGTTCGTGATACGAATTGGTTGACATTCCGTCAAAACCTACCGTTCCGAACAACTGCTCATAATACAAATCACCGTTTGGTTTGCGGAATTGTATATGACGTTTATGAGGGATATTTCCCAATTTATGATATATTGGCATTGTAATATATTTTTATTAGACAATTAAGTAATATGTCGAAGTGCCAATTACAACTGAAGTTTGAAAAGTATTGGCACGCTAAAAAACTCACTCAGGATTTCTCTTGATGAGGAATTTCAAATGCGCTAATAAGCCAGCCCAATTTTTCATCAATACAAATATCGTAATTTTTTTTTAAAACCAAAATCCTACCGAAAACCAAGTGTAATGATCCTTAGTTTCTGGAGACCATGAATGCTTAATTTCAACAGGACCTATTA
This sequence comes from Flavobacterium sp., assembly GCF_020217025.1. Classification (GTDB taxonomy): domain Bacteria; phylum Bacteroidota; class Bacteroidia; order Flavobacteriales; family Flavobacteriaceae; genus Flavobacterium. The sequence continues at coordinate 7,735 of NZ_JAIWOF010000031.1, forward strand.
CCGTTTCCATACCATAACCAAATGAATATCCTGAATAATTTGGTTTAACAAACCATGTGTCTATGGTGTCAAAAATTTTATTTCCAACATTAGCAAAGTTAGCACTAAAATTCAAATGGTGCTTCTTAAATATTTCATAATCTGCTGTTAATAAAAGTTTTACATAACTATCTCCAGCCAAGCTCAAAAAATCATATCCAAAAAAAGGCTTAATATTGTTTACTTGTTGAAATCCATAACCGCCTAATATAAAATCAAAATAAGAAACACTTCTTTCGCCAACAGAAAAACCTCCTTCTGTTTGAAGTTTAAATGTCATATTCTTAAAAACGGGTTGTGCAAAACCAAAATCAGCTTTTGCTACAGAAAATCGCTCGAAGTTACCTTTGTAATCTGATGAATAGCCATAATATCTTATTTCAGAATTAAAATTCCAACCAGTTCTTGGAAAATATTTTTTATCGAATGAATCATACTTCATAAATCCAAAAATGGACAAATAATTACTTCTTTCAAAAACATAATTAGTATCTTCTAATGTTTCTGATTTTAATCTTAAAAACTTGTACTCAACTCCACCTCCTAATGAAAATTTTTGAGCAAAAATGGTTTGTAAATACGCTTGATTACTCAAATCAAAAAAATCAACATTAATAGCATTTGCTGTTGTATTCGAAACTACATTATCAGCAATATTACTTGTAATATTTCTATTGAAGGTTGTTAATTTAGAATTGAAACCAAAACTCCAATAAAATCCATTGTCAATATAATAATCAAAATTGTATCGAATGTTATCTCCCAAAATCAAATCTAATGACGCTACATCATTTTTAGCTAAGAGTCGTTTCTTAGTATAATTCAATAAGATTCCACTTTTAAACAAGTCGTCATAATGCAATCCAAACTTTAAAAAAGTATTATTCTCATTCTCTTTTAATTGCAAAATTAATTTGTCACCATCTTGCATTTTTTCAAATGAATAATTAATGGCACTAAAGTTTTGAGTGGCATTTAAGTTTAAAATTCCCTTTTGTAATTGACCTATTGAAATTTTAGTATTCCTTTTAAATTTTAATTTACCAATAATGTACGCTCTCGTATAATTTTCAAGTTTATTAAAAACGATATCCTTGATATAAATTGAATCTTGAACAACTATTTTGTTATCATTTTTGGCACTTGAATTTCCAAACGGAGCTAGTTCTCTAACAAACTCTAAGGCTTTTTCTTTTCCTTTTCCAATAATATCTTTTCCTTTCTCAAAATCCACAACCGTGTAGCCTTTAATATCAGGTTTGATGTAAATATTGGTCATTTTTTGTTTTCCTTCCATTTTTTCAATCATGGAAAAATTATTGATTTGCGCTAAAACCGAAGTAACACCTTTTAATTCTTCCCTAGTTTTTAATCCATCCTGAACATCAACACCAATAATAATATCTACTCCACGAGATTTTAATTCTTCAATAGGATAATTATCCACAACACCACCATCTATTAAAACCCTACCGTTTATTTCAACAGGACTATACAAAGTAGGTAATGCGCCACTTGCAATCATGTTTTGAGCTAAAACGCCCGAATCTAAAACCACTTTTTCTCCCGTTTCGGCATCTGTTGCAATACATAAAAAAGGAATAGGCAATTGTTTGAAATCACGAACATGACTCACATGTTGTGTTAAAGAAGACAATAAATTGAAATTATAAAGCCCTTTTGATAATCCAGAAGGTAATCCCAATTTAAATTTATTAAATGGAAGTGTTAAAGCGTAAATCTCGTCATTTCGCTTTTCATAAAACGATTTAGAACCTCTTGGTGTAAAATCTTGAAGTAAAGCATCAACATCCACATTAGAAAAAATAGCATCTAATTGCTCGGCATTATAGCCAGAAGCGTACAATCCACCAACAATCGCACCCATACTGGTTCCAGCCACATAATCAACTTTTATACCAAGTGAATCGATTACTTTTAGCACGCCAATATGCGCCAATCCTTTTGCACCACCACCACTAAGCACAAGTCCAACTTTTGGTCGCGGGTTTTCTTGTCCTAAGCTGATTTGGGTTAGAAATAGTAGGCTTACAAACAAGAGGAGTTTTTTCATTTCTATTTAGGAGTATTTTTCTTGTAAAAGTCGGAAATTTTTTTGGCTTTTGAAACACCTACAACTTCAGAAATTGCTTTTTCATCGGCATTTTGCAATCTTTTAACACTTTTAAAATGTTTCATTAATGTAATCATCGTTTTTTCTCCAATA
>NZ_JAIWOF010000032.1 GCF_020217025.1 Flavobacterium sp.
CCCGGAATACTTTCCAAACTATTGGTTAAAGCCGATTTACTTCGCTTGTCGCGATGATGTGTGATTCCAAATCGATGGGCTTCGTTTCGTAAATACTGAATCACTTTCAAGGTTTCCGATTTTTTATCCAAATACAACGGCACCGAATCACCAGGGTAAAACAATTCTTCCAAACGTTTTGCAATTCCGATAATGGCAATTTTTCCTCGTAATCCTAAATCATCCAAACTTTTTAAAGCCGAAGACAATTGTCCTTTTCCTCCATCAATAATAATCAATTGGGGTAAAGGTTGATTTTCATCTAACATGCGTTTGTATCTTCGGTACACCACTTCTTCCATCGAAGCAAAATCATTTGGACCTTCAACCGTTTTGATATTAAAATGACGATAATCTTTCTTACTAGGTTTTCCGTCTTTAAAAACCACGCAAGCCGAAACGGGATTGGTTCCTTGAATATTCGAATTATCGAAACACTCAATATGTCTTGGCTCTACTGATAAACGCAAATCTTTCTGCATTTGTGCCATGATGCGATTCGTATGACGTTCTGGATCGACTATCTGAATTTGTTTTAATTGGTCTAGTCGATAAAATTTGGCATTACGTTCTGATAAATCTAAAATTTGCTTTTTATCGCCCAATTGTGGCACCGTGACTTTTACATTTTCTCCTAAATCTATTGGAAAAGGAACCACAATTTCTCGTGCATTCAAATGAAAACGTTCGCGTAATTCTACCACAGCTAATTCTAACAATTCTTCGTTGGTTTCGTCTAATTTTTTCTTTAATTCCAACGTATGCGAACGCACAATGGCTCCATGCGAAATCTGTAAAAAGTTCACATACGCCATCGTTTCATCGGAAATAATCGAAAACACATCCAAATTGGTAATTTTCGGATTCAAAACCGTAGAACGCGATTGGTAATTTTCTAAAACTTCTATTTTTTCTTTGATTTTTTGCGCTTCTTCAAACTTCATTTCCATCGCTAAATCGGTCATTAATTTCTTGAAATCTTTCAAACTTTCTTTGAAATTTCCCTTCAAAATTTGACGGATTTTCTCCACTTGATTTTGATAGTTTTCAGCCGTTTCATATCCTTCACAAGCACCTTTGCAATTGCCAATATGATATTCCAAACACACTTTAAATTTTCCTGAATCAACATTCGCTTTCGACAAATCGTAAGTACAAGTTCGAAGTGGATACAATTCTTTAATCAAATCCAAAATCGTATGAACGGTTTTAAAACTCGTGTACGGTCCAAAATATTCCGAACCATCTTTAATCATTTTTCGGGTAGAGAAAATTCTTGGAAATCGTTCGTTTTTGATGCAAATCCAAGGATAGGTTTTATCATCGCGAAGCAACACATTATAACGTGGTTGTAACTTTTTTATCAGATTATTTTCCAATAACAAAGCATCAGTTTCGGTAGGAACAACAATGTGTTTTATGGTTACAATTTTCTTAACTAAAACCGACGTTTTATAATTGTCGTGGTTCTTAGTAAAATACGATTGAACGCGTTTTTTTAAGTTTTTCGCTTTTCCAACATATAGAATTTTCCCTTCCTTATCGTAATATTGATACACACCTGGATTATCAGGCAAGGTTTGGATTTGAAGTTCTAATGGTGTTTGCATTTTTTAAGAAAAGAGTAAAGAACAAAGATAAGAGATTTGTTTTTGAATTCTTGAAGTTTTTAACCACAAAGGCACCAAGAAGACACAAAGAGCAAAAAGATTTTTTCAATTTCTCAAATTTCTTAAATCTGTGTTCCCAAATGACAATTGTTTTTGTATTTTTAACACTTTAGATTTTAAAAATGACAGCCTCAAAACCACTTGTAATACTAAAAGAAACCATTTTAGCGGGCGAAAGCAAAACCATTAACATGGAAATTGCCAAGTTGCACACCATGAATAAATTGAAAATTCCAATAATTGTGGAACGCTCAAAACTTGATGGCCCAACGGTTTTATTCACGGCTTGTTTGCATGGTGATGAAATCAACGGAACTGAAATTGTGCGTCAGTTAATCATTCAAAAAATCAATAAACCAAAACGCGGCACGATAATTTGTATTCCAATTATCAATATTTTCGGATTTGTCAATCAAACGCGTGAATTTCCCGATGGTCGCGATTTGAATCGGGTTTTTCCTGGCAGTAAAACGGGTTCGTTAGCGAGTCGTTTTGCGTATTATATTTTAAAAGATATTATTCCGCACGTGGATTATGCAATTGATTTTCATGCGGGTGGTGCGAGTCGTTTTAATGCTCCGCAAATTAGAATTGTGCCTGAAAACTCTGAATTAAAGGAACTTTCGGATGTTTTCAATGCGCCTTTTACGTTGTATTCGAAGAATATTTCGGGTTCGTTTCGAAATTCTTGCGATAGATTAGGTGTTAAAATGTTGCTTTTTGAAGGTGGAAAATCATTGGATTTAAATCTTCAAGTTACTGAAGAAGCGGTGGAAGGAACTAAACGTTTTTTACAACATTTAGAAATGTTAAATCCGAGAAAGAAAGTAACTAATCCTCAAAATAAAACCATTTACATTGAAAAATCGAGTTGGATTAGAGCTAAATATTCCGGCATGTTTCATGGTTTAACAACAATTGGAAGTTTTGTCAAAAAAGGCGAATTATTAGCAACTATTTCTGATCCTTATGGAAAAATCGAACATAAAGTAAAAGCACCCCATGAAGGTTATATAATCAATGTGAATGACGCACCCATTATTTATCAAGGCGATGCTATTTTTCACATTTCTACTCATTTAGAATAGGAAAGCTAACAATTATCATGTTTTTATTGGTTTTTCAACTGTAAATTCGCCAAAATTTTTAGGTATGAACTTCTGGAAAAAATTAACACACGAAGAAAGAAAAGCCCGTATTGAAAAGGCTTTACACGATAATGTAAATTTCTCAAAAGATGCTTCTTTAGGTTATCCTGCGTCTAAATTAGATAGTCGCGTTTTTTATGATGATGCGCCATTTTTGAAAGATGCACCAACGCTTCAAACCTATGTTGCCAATCCAAATAACATTGGTTGTCACACTTTTGGGACTTCTGAAAAAGCGTTTTATGGTACACAAGAAATTGAGCGCGAAGTTTTAAACGTAATTGCCGTTGATATTTTCAAAGCCAAAGAAATCGAATTCGATGGTTACATCGCTCCTGGCGGAACGGAAGCGAATATTCAAGCGATTTGGGTTTTTAGAAATGAATTCATGCACAAATTCGATGCAAAACTAGGCGAAATTGCCATTTTAGCCTCGGAAGACACCCATTATTCCATTCCAAAAGCTTCTAATTTATTGCAAATTGATTGGTTGAAAATTCCAGTTGGTTTTGAAAATCGTGAAATTGATGTCAATGCTTTAGACAAAATCATCTCAGAAGCGAAAAATAAAGGTAAAAAATACTTCATCGCCGTTTCCAATATGGGAACAACCATGTTTGGTTCGGTTGATAATCCTGATGATTACATTTCCGTACTTGAGAAAAATGAAGCAACTTATCGATTACATATTGACGGTGCTTATGGCGGATTTGTTTATCCGTTTAGCAATCAAAAATCGAATATCAACTTTAGTAATCCGAAAATTAGTTCGATTACGATTGATGCGCACAAAATGTTGCAAGCTCCTTATGGAACAGGTGTTTTTGTTTGTCGAAAAGGTTTAATCGAAAACGTATTAACCAAAGAAGCAGAATACGTAGAAGGAATGGATTTAACCCTTTGCGGAAGTCGCTCAGGTGCAAATGCCGTGGCGGTTTGGATGATTTTATTCACTTACGGAGCTTATGGCTGGTTTGAAAAAGTGAGTGTTTTACAAATGCGTACCCAATTTTTATGTCACGAGTTAGATAAACTAAATATCAAATATTTCCGTGAACCCTTTATGAATATCGTAACGATTCATGCCGAATCTATTCCGGAAAAAATTGCTGAAAAGTACGATTTGGTACCGCAACAACACAATGAACACAATAGATGGTACAAAATTGTGTTAATGGATCACGTAGAAGTAGAACATTTGACTAAATTTATTGAAGAACTAAAAAAGTTATAATAATTTCGGTATTTTTGAGTTTTAAGTGGAAACTATAACTCATGAAAAAACTTACAACAATTTTATTTGTTGCATTGTCGTATTTGACATTTGCACAACCAACAGAGAATCAAATTAGAGTAGTTGGAAAACACTCCGAAACTATAAAAGCAACTGAAATAGAATTGGTTTTTACACTTCAAGAAGTAACAACGCTTACTTATAGTAAAGAAAAACAAGTCATTAAAACTATTTCGGAAGTATTGGAAGAAGTTCAATCCTTTATTACAAAAAACAATTATTCTAAAGAAAAACTGAGTTTTCAATCTATTTCAGATAAGACTTTTGGTAATAATACCCGAAATTATAGTCTATCATTAAACAACATTGAAAAGGGAATTGAGTTAATCAATAACCTAAAAGTAAACGGAGTTACAGCGGTACAAATTAATTATGTGTTTGATAAATCAGAGAGATTAGCTCAAGAAATATCATCTAAAGCACTAGAAAATGCTAAGGCAAAAGCTGAATTTTTAGCATCAAAATCCAATAAAAAAATTGGAAAGCTTTTAATTATTGATGATAATACGCCAAATTCGAGTGTAACAGGGGGAACTTCCAACTATTTATCAAACAACAACAAACAACCTGAACAAACTATTACATACTCTCTTTATGTAACGTATGAACTATTAGATAGATAAACAGATGTTGAATAAGAAATCGTTAAGGCAAAAAGCAAAAGCTGAAAGGCAAAAGTTAACTCAAGAAGAAATCGAAGACAAAAGTTTAGCGATTGCGAACCAATTGTTGCACATGGACATTTGGGACAAATTGTATTATCATTTGTTTTTAACGATTGAAGAGCTAAAAGAAATCAATACCGAATATATTCTTCAAATTTTAGCGGGAAAAGATAAAGAAATCGTCATTTCGAAGTGCGAATTTGCTACTTTAGGAATGACGCATTTTTTATTAACGGATAATACCAAAATCAAAAAGAACAGTTACAAAGTTCCTGAACCTGTTGATGGTTTAGAAGTGCCTGATGCGAAAATTGATGTGGTTTTTGTGCCGCTTTTAGCTTATGACAAGCAAGGAAATCGCGTGGGTTACGGAAAAGGCTTCTACGATAACTTTCTAAGTAAATGCAAGCCTGAAACGATTAAAATTGGGTTGTCGTTCTTTCCGCCAGAAGAAAAAATTGACGATGTTTCAGCAAATGATGTGAAATTGGATTTTTGTGTGACGCCTGAGGGGGTTTTACAATTTTAATTTCCCTCAACTTTCACTTCCTCTTTATCAGCATGAGCAAAAGCTCTTTTGTTGAAAACAATTAAAATTCCAACACCCGTTGAAATCGCTACATCGGCTACGTTGAAAATAGCGTTGAAGAAAGTGAATTGTTTGCCACCCCAAATTGGCAACCAAGAAGGCAAGTTTCCTTCCCACATTGGAAAATAGAACATATCTACTACTTCGCCGTGAAACCAAGTACCATAAGGCTGGTCTGAAAAAGCGGTTGCTACTTGATGATAACTATCGTTAAAAATGACACCGTAAAAAACAGAATCGATAATATTTCCTAAAGCTCCTGTAAAAATCAAAGCAATGGCTACTATCAAATAATTAGAAGCATGCTTTCTCACTGAATCCCACAACCACCATGCGATTCCACCTACGGCTACAATTCGGAATAAGGTTAAGATTAATTTCCCATGTTCGCCTGGAATTTCAGCGCCCCAAGCCATGCCTTCATTCTCTATAAAATGAATTTGAAACCATTCTAAACCCATTACTTTTATGGATTCTCCAATAAAAAAATGTGTTTTGATATAGATTTTTGAAATCTGATCAATTAGTAAAATAGCAATGATTAATAAATAGGCTTTCTTTAACGACATGTTCAATTTTTTTGCAAAAATAGTGGAATTTATCAAATAAAAAACGCCCCAAACGGAGCGTTAGTATAATTTTGTAAAAAGATTAACGTTGCAAGTTTTTTGCTTCGATACTCATAGTTGCATGAGGAACGATTTTTAATCTTTCTTTACTTATTAATTTGCCTGTAACTTTACAAATACCATAGGTTTTGTTCTCGATACGAATCAAGGCATTTTTTAAATCTCTAATGAATTTTTCTTGACGAATAGCTAATTGCGAATTGGCTTCTTTACTCATGGTTTCACTGCCTTCTTCAAATGCTTTAAACGTTGGTGATGTATCATCAGTTCCATTGTTTAAGTCATTCATATAAGCACTCTTAATAAGCTCTAAGTCGTTTTTAGCTTTTTCTAATTTCGCTTGAATTAACGCTTTGAATTCAGCCAAATCAGCGTCTGAATATCTAATTTGCTCCTCTACCATAATTTCAATATTTTTTTATAGTTATACGTTGATTAAAAGCTTTTGGCTTTTATTTTGAAATTAATATGCTTGTTTTAATATCATCAAACTCAATTTCCGTACCATTTTCAAGGTTTTCCACAAAAATTAATGATTCGGTTAGTGTTTCTGACTTAATATACGATTCATTAGCTAAAACGGCTTCCTCAACTTGCGGATTTTTTTCCATTTTAACGGTAATCTTGTCAGTCACTTCAAATCCAGAATCTTTTCTGATATTTTGGATTCTGTTGATTAATTCTCTCGCAATCCCTTCTTTTCTTAATTCATCGGAAATTGTAATGTCTAACGCTACTGTAATTCCGTTTGAATTAGCCACTAACCAACCTGGAATATCTTGCGATGAAATTTCAACATCATCTTGTGATAAAGTTATACTTTTTCCTGCAATTTCCATAACTAGCTCGCCATCACGCTCTAATTTCGCAATTTGCTCCTGTCCAAAATTTTGTATCTCTTTGGAAATCAATCCCATATCCTTGCCAAAACGTGGTCCTAATGTTTTAAAATTAGGCTTAATTTGCTTCACTAAAACACCCGAAGCATCGTCTAACAACTCCACTTCTTTCACGTTTACCTCTGCTTTAATTAAGTCAGAAACTGCCTCAATTTCAGCACGCTGATTGTCGTCAAGTACAGGAATCATAACCCTTTGCAACGGTTGACGCACTTTAATCATTTCCTTCTTACGAAGTGATAAAACCAAAGAAGAAACCGTTTGGGCTTTCATCATTTTGCTTTCTAATGACTTATCAACAAAGTTTTCAACCATTTTTGGAAACTCGGCCAAATGTACGCTTTCAAATGACTCGGAACCTGTAGCTTGTGTTAAATCTCTGTAAAGTTTGTCCATAAAGAACGGTGCAATTGGCGCCGAAAGCTTCGCAACCGTTACCAAACAAGTATAAAGCGTTTGATAAGCCGCAATTTTATCTTGCGCATAATCGCCTTTCCAGAATCTTCTTCTACACAAACGAACGTACCAGTTACTCAAGTTTTCTTGCACGAAATCGGAAATAGCACGAGCCGCTTTTGTTGGTTCGTAATCTGCATACGCTTCATCTACTAATTGAATTAAAGTATGTAATTCCGATAAAATCCAACGGTCGATTTCGGGTCTTTCGTTTAATGGAACTTCCGCCTCATCATATTTAAAACCATCGATATTGGCATATAAAGCAAAGAACGAATACGTATTATAAAGTGTTCCGAAGAATTTTCTACGAACCTCAGCCACACCTTCGATATCAAATTTTAAGTTATCCCAAGGATTCGCATTCGAAATCATGTACCAACGTGTAGCATCTGGACCATATTCTGCCAATGTGGTGAATGGATCCACCGCATTTCCTAAACGTTTCGACATTTTTTGTCCGTTTTTGTCCAAAACTAATCCGTTTGAAACTACGTTTTTGTATGCGATTTTGTCAAAAACTAGTGTTCCAATAGCATGTAATGTATAGAACCAACCACGAGTTTGGTCAACACCTTCTGCAATAAAATCTGCTGGAAAAGCTTTGTTTTCGTCTATTAATTCTTTATTTTCAAATGGATAATGCCATTGTGCATAAGGCATCGCACCTGAATCGAACCAAACGTCAATTAAGTCGGTTTCGCGTTTCATTGGTTTTCCTGATGGAGAAACTAAAACGATATTATCCACTACGTTTTTGTGTAAATCCACTAAATCGTAGTTAGCTTCGCTCATGTCGCGAATTTTAAATCCTTTGTATGGATTTTCTGTTTGGAAACCTGCTGTGATGGATTTTTCGATTTCGTTGTACAATTCTTCTACAGAACCTACTAACATTTCTTCAGTTCCGTCTTCACTTCTCCAAATTGGCAAAGGAATTCCCCAATATCTTGAACGTGATAAGTTCCAATCATTCGCGTTTTTTAACCAATTTCCAAAACGACCTTCTCCTGTAGCTTTTGGTTTCCAGTTGATGGTTTCGTTTAAGTCAAACATTCTATCTTTGATTTCGGTTACTTTGATGAACCAAGAATCTAATGGATAGTATAAAATCGGTTTGTCCGTTCTCCAACAATGTGGATAACTGTGGACGTATTTTTCAACCTTAAAGGCTTTGTTTTCTTCTTTTAATTGGATAGCGATTTCTACGTCAGCTGAACGTTCTGGCGCTTCTCCGTCGTTGTAATATTCGTTTTTAACGTATTTTCCTGAATAATCACCTAAGCCTTTGATAAATCTTCCTTGTAAGTCTACCAATGGCACAGGATTCCCGTTTTCGTCTAAAACCAACATTGGCGGTACTTCTGGAGTTGCTTCTTTAGCAACTTTAGCATCATCAGCTCCAAATGTTGGTGCTGTGTGCACAATTCCAGTTCCATCTTCCGTAGTTACGAAATCTCCTGAAATTACTCTAAACGCATTTTCTGGATTTTGATATGGTAACGCTAATGGTAATAATTGTTCGTAACGAATTCCTACTAAATCAGCACCTTTTGCTTCTGCTAAAATTTGGTATGGAAGCTTTTTATCTTCTGATTTATAATTTGTAAAATCAGCATCTGATTCTGCTACAAAATATTTTCCACCGAATTGTTTTCCAACTAAATTCTTAGCTAAAACTACGTTTACTGCTTCAAAAGTATATTGATTGAACGTTTTTACTAAAACATAATCGATTTTTGGTCCAACAGTTAATGCTGTATTACTTGGTAAAGTCCAAGGAGTTGTCGTCCAAGCTAAGAAATGAACCGTTCCAAAACCTTGCAAGAAACTTGGCAACGTTTCGTCTTTTGCTTTGAATTGCGCAACAATCGTAGTATCCGTAACATCGCGGTAGGAACCTGGCTGATTCACTTCGTGCGAAGATAAACCTGTTCCCGCTTTTGGAGAATACGGCTGAATTGTGTAGCCTTTGTATAGTAAATCTTTGTTGTAAATTTGTTTTAGCAACCACCAAACGGTTTCCATGTATTTGGATTTGTACGTCACATACGGATCTTCCATATCTACCCAATACCCCATTTTTTCAGTAAGGTCGTTCCAAACGTCGGTGTAGCGCATAACGGTTCTTTTACACGCTTCGTTGTATTCGGTAACCGAAATGGTTTTTCCGATGTCTTCTTTGGTGATGCCTAATTCTTTTTCGGTACCTAATTCTACAGGTAATCCATGTGTATCCCAACCTGCTTTACGCTTAACTTGGTAACCTTTTTGAGTTTTATAACGACAAAAAATATCTTTAATCGCACGCGCCATAACGTGGTGAATTCCAGGCAAACCATTTGCAGATGGTGGTCCTTCAAAAAACACGTAAGGTGTAGCTCCTTCGCGAGAAGTTACCGATTGTTCAAAGATGTGGTTTTTTTTCCAAAAATCAAGAACTTCTGATGCTACTGTTGGCAAGTCAAGTCCTTTGTATTCAGTAAATTTTGTGCTCATTTTGTCGCTTTCTTAAATCAATTTGCGAAAGTAATGATTTAAAGGTAAAAGGCAAAAGGTAAAAGGCAAAAGTTAAGACTTAGGAAAAAACTTCTTTTAAAACTTCTAACGA
>NZ_JAIWOF010000033.1 GCF_020217025.1 Flavobacterium sp.
TTTTGGTTTTTTGAAGCCTTCGAGATGTAACATGTAGAAATCTAGGAGGATTTTTAGCAAAATTTGACGTTCTATTCCGGCAAAAGTTTTCTGATTGGAATCAAATTTGAGTTCGATTAATCGTTTGAGCAATTGCGTTTCATGTGCTGAAAGTGTATTCACGGATTGAAATGGGGTGAAAAAACCTTCTTTGACATCGAAAAAATCGAAATCTATTTCGGAAACATCGGGATAAAAACCTAAGAATTTAGTCATTTCCATCATCAAAATTAGATGAAAATTTGTAGCTTCTTCATGGGCATCCAACCAAAGTAAAGCGGTTTCTAAAAAAGAAAAAAGATTTTCATTTTTCTCTTCTTCGTGGATACTGTGATGCAGAATTTCGGAAAGAAAAATCACAATAGTGCTTTTAACAATATCCGTATTTATCGAATGAAAACTATGTGCTAATTTTATTTCTTTGAAATGCTCGAGTGTGCCTTTGTTTTTGTGATTCGCTTCAATTTCAATAATCGTTAACGGCTGAAAATACGCTATTTTTTGATTCGCTTTTTTATTGGAATAAGCACTTTGTACAAAATAACTTTTCAAACCATCCGACTGCGTGAAACACTTAACAATCAGGCTTTTTTCTTGAAATTTTAGGGAAGAAAGAACGATGGCTTTAGTTTTGACTAGCATTGAGTTATCTAATAATCATTACTTTTTTCACCGTTGAATCTGTAGCATCTTCAGAAGCCACAAAAATCATATAAACGCCTGATGCTACTTTGTACTTTCCAAAGGCTTTAGTGTCCCATTCAATAGTTCCTCCAGCAGCTGTAGTTTCATAGACTAAATTTCCTTCAATATCGGTGATTTTGACATTGGCTTTATCTGTTAATCCACTGATTTTTACAGTTCCTACAAAATTTGGTCGCACTGGATTTGGATAGACAAAAACATCACTTAAACTATCACTTGGTTTGGTTGAAGTTCCTAAAAACGAAACCATTCCTTTATCGGTTGCAAAAAACACTTCACCAGAAACACCGTCGATTTCTATATCGTTGATGTTATCACTTGGTAGTGGCGAATTGTTTTTAGTAAATCGATAAATAGTTTCTTGACCATCAGAAGACACTAAGAAAACACCTCCATCGGCAATGGAAACCCATTTTCTGTTAGCACCATCAACAGCGATATCTAAAATCGTTTGTTGGTAAAATAATTCTTGCGCTAAATCGCCTTCTTGAATGATAATAGCGTTAGTGGTCAACTCATCTGATGAAATGAATCGGTCTACAGAAACGGTTCTTAAACCTGCATAAGTTCCAATCCACAATTGATTTCTATTATCTACCGCAACACATCTAACATCATTATCAGGTAAGTTTCCATTTGTAGTGCTGATTACAATAAACTTATTGTTGTAATTTTCATTAAAGGCTATTAATCCATCATTAATAGATGGCACCCATTTAGTTCTGTTTTTATCAACAGCCATAGGCCCAAATCTCCCAAAACCATCAGTAGTTACATCTGCAATGCCATACGATTGCCATTGCCCATTTGTTTGCAACGTTTTTATTGATTTATAATTTCCAGTATTGGTTACATTGGTCATCCAAAGATTACCGTTCCTATCAAATGCAGGACTATTGACACGAATATCCACATAATTTGGATTTCCAGTTGAAATTGATTCCAATCCATTTGGACCTGTATTGGTGTTGTTAAAAAGTTCAATGTTATCGCCTTCAATTTTAAGCAATCCTGAAAAATAGGATGTTGCATAAACTTGATTTCCATTATTTGGATTAATAACTATATCACAAATTGATTTTGCTTGAAACAAATCACTGTTCGGAATTAATTCCCAACCAAAATCATTTGAATATTTACTGATACCAAACGCATCTAAAGGATAAGGATCATACAAACGGGTATAATCGCCATAAACCGCCCACAAATAATTAGGCGCTTTTTTTACTCTGAAAATATAATTTCGGATAGGACCATTTGGCGACATTGCTTCAAAAGTGGTTGGATTTGTCAGTGCTGTAGAAAAAAGACCGTCTTTTTCTGTTCCAATGTAAATTATCCCACTTACCACTGTTGCTGCTTTAAAAACTGATGTATAATTTGGAATTTGTGTTATATGGGCAATTTGACTATAAGCTTGATTTAACACATAAACATGATTTTGCGTAGTAACAATTAATTCTGACCCATTGGTTTTGATTTTAAGTCCTGCTTGATTTTGATTCAAAACTTGTTGAAAGGCTGAACCAGTGTATCGATAGGTTCTTGAATCAGAATTCATGGCTACTAATTGATTATTAAAAGTTACAATTCCTCCCCAAAAGCCGGCATCAAAAGTTTGCCATTGACTAAAATCATATAAATTAGGATTGGCTAAATCTCCTTTTCTAATACCAAAATTTCTAGTAACCGCATAAATTTGATTATTTAGAACGGTGGTTTGTAACACTTCTGTTTCTTCACCAGATGTACCAATGAAATAAGTAATAATAAATTCGGAAGTAGCAACATCCATTACAGAAATTCCATAGTCTGTAGCGATATATAACTTTCCTTCGTGCTCATAAAAATCATTGATTTTCTTTTTATTTGGCGGCACTGGAACTTCGTTAATAATATCCACTTTTGTAGAAACGGATCCGTCGGAATTAATGATTAACAATAATCCATTAGTGTTACCAGCAAAAGTTTTATTAGCAGTTTGCGAATGATGAATAGTAGTAATTGATTCTGGTTTTAATCCATTTATAGAATTAAAAATTTTTAAATCGCTAGATGTAATTGCTTTTGAGAAAACTGCGTTTTGAGTTGCTGCAAAAACAGCATCTGTTCCTGAATCAACATCTACTATTTCATTGTATGAAAAATAACCTTTCCACAACTGATTATTTTGTTGTGCAAAAAAGAATTGAGAAATCAATAAAATAAAAATCGCCTTTTTCATCGCATGTATTTATTACAAATATACTACAAACGTAATTAATTTTAGTTTTGATATATTTTAAAAGAAAAAAGCTCTTTCAGTTTCCTGAAAGAGCTTTTGTTACTTAACAAAGTTAGTAATTATACTACTCCTTGAGCTAACATAGCATCGGCTACTTTAACGAAACCAGCAATATTGGCTCCTTTAACATAGTTTACATAACCATCAGCTTCTGTACCGTATTTTTTACACTGTCCGTGAATACCTGTCATGATGTCTTTTAAACGAGCATCAACTTCTTCACTTGTCCAGTTTAAACGAATAGAGTTTTGCGTCATTTCTAAACCAGATGCTGCAACACCTCCTGCATTAGCTGCTTTTCCTGGAGCAAATAATACTTTTGCATCTAAGAATTGTTTAATAGCATCTAAAGTACATGGCATGTTTGCTGCTTCAGTTACACACATAACACCATTAGCAATTAATTTTTTTGCATCTTCTTCATTCAATTCGTTTTGAGTTGCACATGGAATAGCTACATCCACTTTTGCTTCCCATGGACTTTTTCCTTTGTGAAAAACAGCACTTGGGAATTTTTCAGCAAAACTTTCTGCTCTATTATTTCCACTAGCTCTCATTTCTAACATGTACTCAATTTTCTCTCCTGAAATTCCATCAGCATCGTAAATGTATCCATCAGGTCCAGAAATAGTAACTAATTTCCCTCCTAACTCATTTACTTTTAAAGCCACACCCCAGGCAACGTTACCGAAACCTGAAATAGCAACTGTTTTTCCTGAAATAGATTGTCCTATAGTGCTTAACATTTGTTGTGTGAAATAAACCACACCATATCCTGTAGCTTCTGGACGAATTAAAGAACCTCCGTAAGCCAAACCTTTTCCAGTTAAAACTCCTGTAAATTCATTTCTAATTCTTTTGTATTGACCAAACATATAGCCAATTTCTCTTGCTCCAACACCAATATCCCCAGCAGGAACGTCTAAGTCTGGACCAATATGACGACATAATTCCGTCATAAATGATTGACAAAAACGCATTACTTCTGCATCAGATTTTCCTTGTGGATCGAAATCAGAACCTCCTTTACCACCTCCCATTGGAAGTGTAGTTAAGCTATTTTTAAATACTTGTTCAAAAGCTAAAAACTTAAGTACAGATAAATTTACTGTTGGATGAAAACGAAGACCTCCTTTATAAGGTCCAATTGCAGAATTCATTTGAATACGGAATCCTCTATTCACTTGAATTTCACCTTTATCATCAACCCATGGCACTCTAAAAATAATTGAACGCTCTGGTTCAGCCATTCTTAAAAGTACGTTTTTACCATCGTACTTTTTCTCATTTGCAATAAAAGGCATCACCGTTTCAGCGAACTCTCTTACTGCTTGTAAAAATTCTGGTTCGTTTGGATTTTTGGCCTCAACGAGCGCCATAAAATCATTAATTTTTTGTTCCATTATACTATAAAACTTGTAGATAAAATAATCTGTTAATTATCTTTTGTCTTAAAATTACGAAATTCGTAAAAATTAAGTTGACAAATATACATTTTAAAAATTACTTGGGATATTTTTAAGAAAAATTTATAACACGAGTTTTGACTTTTTAATTGAATACTCTTTATATTATATTTTATACAAGAAAAACATTCTTTTTTTTTTGAAGTGAAGTTAGTTTTTATATATTTGTCCGATAATGGAAAAATTTTAGCGATGACTAAAAAAATTAAATACCTACTAATATTGCTTTTAGGAGCGAATTTTTCAATGAATGCACAATTTGGCTTCTCTCATGAAGTTGGAGCTTTTATTGGAGGAGTTGCTTTTCAATCTGATTTTGGTGTAAGAAACGACTTTAAAACTAATGCAGGAAATACCGGGATAGGTATTGGATTGGTACACTATATGAATTTTGCTTATCGTGCAGAATGTAACTGTTATACACCTGAAACTTATTTCAACGATCACTTTAAAGTTCGTACTGAATTATCTTACAACAGCACAAAATTAGAACATTTTGGGGAATTTGCTGACAAGCAAACTCTTGCTGGTGCTCAACTTAGAGCAATGAAAGGTGAAGCTAAAGTTACCGACATTGGTATGCAATTAGAATACTTTCCATTAAGTATTCGTGAGTTTACGGCAACAAATGGATCTTGGGCACCCTTTATAGGTCTTGGAGCTCATTACTCATTCTTTGACAACAACACGTATTCAACATTACCAGGAGGATTAGGCAACCCAAACAATGTCTATCCTAGATATTTACCAGATGGTTTTTCTTCTGAAGGAGGAAGCACTTGGTCTGTTGTTTCTTCTGTAGGTACACGCTATAAATTAACTGAACTTTCAGACTTATTCTTTGAATTAAGATGGCAATATTACTTTTCTGACTGGGTTGATGGTTTAAATAAAAACCCAGATCTTTGGAAAGAAAACAAAGCAAACGATTGGAACTTATGGTTTCATTTAGGATATATCTATTATCTAGATTAATAATTATTTCAACATAAAAAAACCCGATTTTATCAAATCGGGTTTTTTTATTTCTATTATTTAAATGCTTGTTCTAAATCGGCTAATAAATCTTCGATATCTTCAATTCCTACACTCAAACGAACTAAGTCATCTGAAATACCTACTTCTTTTCTTTTATCTTCTGGTATAGAAGCGTGTGTCATTAAAGCTGGATGATTTGCTAACGATTCTACGCCGCCCAATGATTCTGCTAAAGTGAAAACTTTTAAATTCTCTAAGAATTTAATCGCATCTTCTTTTTTACCTGATTTGAAAGTAAACGTTACCATTCCTCCAAAACCACTCATTTGCTTTTTAGCAATTTCATGAAATGGATGTGAAGCTAATCCAGGATAATACACTCTTTCCACTAAAGGATGATTATCTAAATACTCAGCTACTTTTTCTCCATTTTCACAATGACGTTGTACACGTAAATGCAACGTTTTGATTCCTCTTAAAACCAAGAAAGAATCCATTGGTCCTAACGTTGCTCCTGTTGCGAATTGTTTGAAATGTAATTCTTCTCCTAATGCTTTGTCTTTGATAATTAAAGCCCCTGCAATAACATCAGAATGTCCACCTAAATATTTAGTTGCCGAATGCATTACAATATCCGCACCTAAATCTAATGGTTTTTGCAAATAAGGTGTTGCGAACGTATTATCAACAGCAAATAAAATATTGTGCTTTTTGGTGACTTGAGCAATCGCAGCAATATCCGCTAATTTCATTAAAGGATTTGTTGGTGTTTCCACCCAAACCAATTTCGTGTTTTCATTGATTAACGATTGGAATTTCTCCAAATCATTCATATCTACAAAATGAAATTTGATACCACTATCTTTATACAATCTTGTGAACAATCTATAAGTTCCACCATATAAATCATCCATTGCGATGATCTCATCACCAGCTTTGAACATACGCAACAAACAATCGGTTGCTGCTAATCCAGAAGAAAAAGCTAGACCTCTTGCCCCGTTTTCGATACTTGCTAAAGCATCTTCTAAAGCTGTTCTTGTTGGGTTTGCCGCTCTACTGTATTCGTAATCACCAATTGGTTTTCCTGGACTCGATTGTACATAAGTCGAAGTTTGAAATACCGGAGGCATTACGGCTCCCGTTACTTTTTCATGATGTTGCCCACCATGTATCGTTTTTGTATTGAATTTCATCTTTTAAAAAATTTTTACAAAGGTAAATAAAAGTTGGTTGATGCTACTTTTCGAATCGTTAACAATTCGCTAAATATGCTTTTTAATCGACATCATTATTCCTAAATGAATGCCTTCGTGATAATTATTGAACTCCATCGCTTCTTTCCAAGTTCCTAAATGAAATCCGGTTTTGGTTTGATACGGATGATATTCTTTGAAAATTCCAGCTTCAAAATCAACTTTCGTTTTTTCAACCATTTCTGATAGTAATTTCTTGATTTCATCAACTTCAGCTTGCGTAGTTTTTCCATCTGGTCGCGAACCGTTTTGATATTTCTCAAAAAGCGAATCTGGAATATGCATTGGTAAACCTGATAAAGCGTAAACCAATTTCTGTTGGGAAACAATAACGTGACCAATGTTCCAAATCAAATTATTGCTCATTCCTGCTGGAATTGTATTCAATTGTTCCAACGAATAGTTATCTAAGAAATTCTTGTATAATCCGCGGCTGGTTTCCCAAATTCTAAAAGTTGCGTCCATGTCTAATTTTTTTATAAAATTACTGATTTTTAGAATTCAAAAGGCTGTATTTTTGTATCAGAAATTGAAAAACATCAAAATGAACAAAATATACTATTTGGCTTCGTGTGATACCTGCCGAAAAATCATCAAATCACTTCCAAATTCTGATAAATTAACGTTTATCGATATTCGCCAAAATCCAATTTCGGAAAGCGATTTAGAAGAAATGTATCAACTTTCGGGAAGTTACGAAGCGCTTTTCAGTAAAAAAGCACAATTGTATAAATCATTAGGTTTAAAAGATAAAAATCTAACTGAAGCCGATTTCAAAAAATATCTTTTAGAACATTACACGTTTTTGAGTCGCCCAGTTTTTATTATCGATGGGAAGATTTACATTGGAAATAGTCCAAAAAACATTCACGAAGTAATTACTGTTTTAAGCTAATGTCAAAAAGAAGTTGGGCACTAGTTGCCGCTACCTTAGTTTCCATCATTTACGGTGTAACTTTTACGATTGCTAAAGACGTAATGCCAAAATATGTCGATGCTTTCGGGTTTATCGTGATGCGTGTTGGTGGTTCGGTTTTGTTGTTTTGGTTGATTTCCTTTTTTGGACCCAAAGAAAAAATCGCTAAAGAAGATTTTCCTCGAATTGTTGCAGCTGCGTTCTTCGGAGTAGCTTTCAACATGTTGACTTTTTTCAAAGGATTGAGCTACACTTCGCCTATTATGGGAGCTGTTTTAATGGTTACCACACCAATGATTGTTTTGGTTTTATCAGCATTCATCATGAAAGAACGCATGGAAAACCGAAAAGTTTTAGGAATCATTTTAGGCTTAGCAGGAACGATAACGTTGATTCTTTATGGAAAATCGTTAGTAAACGCTACAAATGCATCTTTAGGAAATTTATTGGTTTTTGTAAATGCGGTTTCTTACGGATTTTACCTTATCATCGTGAAAAAATTAATGGATAAATACAACGCCTTCACCTTCGTGAAATGGATTTATACTTTTGGTTTCTTAATGGTGTTGCCTTTTGGTTGGAACGAATTTCAAGCTATAGATTTTGCTAATTTACCAACGGATATCAGCTGGAAAATTGGTTTTGTAGTCGTGTTTTCGACGTTCTTAACCTATTTACTGAATTTAGTTTCCATGCGCGAATTAAAACCCACAACTGTTGCGGTTTTCATTTATTTACAACCACTTTTCGCTACTATTTTCGCCGTTAGTTTAGGTAAAGACGATTTAAGTTTAGTGAAATTGATTTCAGCGGTGTTGATATTTGTCGGAGTTTATTTGGTAACCCAAAAGAAATCTACTTCTTAATTAGAATTCCAATACTGAACACTAAAAACTGAACACTGAACACTTTTTCTTATCTTTGAAGACATTTTTATAACGTATGATACACTCCATGACGGGTTTTGGGAAAGCATCTTTGCAATTACCAACCAAAAAAATTACCGTAGAAATCAAATCACTAAACAGCAAAGGTTTAGACTTAAATACGCGAATGCCATCGGTTTTTCGTGAAATGGAATTGGGTTTACGCAATCAAATTTCGCAACGTTTAGAGCGTGGAAAGGTTGATTTTTCGCTTTATGTTGAAGTAACTGGCGAAGAAACAACTTCAAAAATCAATGTGCCGATTGTAAAAGGGTACATTAACCAAATGAAAGCCGTAATTCCAACTGCTGACGAAACGGAATTAATGAAAATGGCAGTTCGTATGCCCGATGCATTAAAAACCGAGCGCGATGAAATCGATGAAAACGAATGGAAACAAATCCAAACCGTGATTGATGAAGCCTTGGAAAACATCGCTAATTTTAGAAAAGACGAAGGTGCTTCTTTGGAAAAAGAATTCCAATTAAGAATTGCCAACATCAATAATTTAATGAACGAAGCCGTTTCTTACGATGCCGAACGCGTGGAAACTGTAAAAACACGTTTAAGAACTGCTTTAGATGAATTAAAAGTCAATGTAGATGAAAATCGTTTCGAACAAGAATTGATTTTTTATCTAGAGAAATATGACATTACTGAAGAAAAAGTACGTTTGGGTAACCATTTGAACTATTTCTTAGAAACGCTTAATGGAACAGAAGCTAACGGAAGAAAATTAGGTTTCATCACGCAAGAAATGGGAAGAGAAATCAACACCATGGGTTCAAAATCGAATCATACCGAAATGCAAAAATTGGTGGTAATGATGAAAGATGAATTGGAAAAGATTAAGGAACAAGTTTTAAACGTTCTTTAAAGCCATATGCCATAAGCTATAAGCTTTAGGCAAAAATTAAATACAAAATTACAAGCTTAAAGCATATTGCCTAAAGCCTAAAGCAATAAAAATGAAAGGAAAATTATTAGTATTCTCTGCGCCATCAGGTTCAGGAAAAACCACTATAGTAAGACATTTATTAGCCCAACCCGATTTGAATTTAGAATTTTCGATTTCGTGTACTACGCGCGCGCCTCGTGGCGAAGAAGTAGATGGAAAAGATTATTATTTCATCTCTTGGGACGAATTCAAAAAACACATTAAAGCAGAAGATTTCGTAGAATGGGAAGAAGTCTACACCGATAATTTCTACGGCACTTTAAAAACCGAAGTAGAACGCATCTGGGCTTTAGGAAAACACGTAATTTTTGACATTGATGTAGCAGGTGGATTGCGTATTAAAAGCAAATTTCCAAACGAAACTTTAGCTGTTTTTGTAAAACCACCAAGCGTTGACGAATTAAAACGCCGCTTAAAACAACGTTCCACAGAAAGCGAAGACAAAATCAATATGCGTATCGCAAAAGCATCA
>NZ_JAIWOF010000034.1 GCF_020217025.1 Flavobacterium sp.
GTAGAATTAGCAACTGCACCACAATTTGACACCATCATCAAAAATTATGATTTAGATGTGGCAAAAGAAGATGCGTACAAATTGGTAAAGGATTTTATAAATAAAGAGTAATTAGTAAAAAGTGATTAGTAATTAGCTAAAAATGAATGAAATAAAATCATACAAAGATTTATTAATCTGGAAAAAAGGAATTACAATTGTAAAATTAGTTTATCAACTTGTAAAAACTTTTCCACAAGAAGAAATGTATGCGCTTTCAAGTCAATTAAAAAGAGCTACTGTTTCAATTCCTTCAAATATTGCTGAAGGTTATGGTAGAAATACCGATAAATCATTTAGTCACTTTTTAGACATAGCAAGAGGTTCTTTATTTGAAATTGAAACACAATTAATTATTGCGAAAGAATTAGGCTTTATTACTAATTTGGAATTATTTCAAGAATTATTAAATCAAATTGAAGAAGAGTCAAAAATGATTAACGCTTTTTCCAAAACACTTAAAGCTATTCACTAATCACTCTTTACTAATCACTAAAACAATGAAAATCGGATTGTATTTCGGAACGTTTAATCCCATTCACATTGGGCATTTAATTATTGCCAATCACATGGCGGAGCATTCTGATTTGGACCAAATTTGGATGGTAGTTACACCACACAATCCACACAAACAAAAAAGTTCATTGTTAGATGATTACCATCGTTTGCACATGGTGCATTTAGCAACCGAAGATTACCCAAAAATCCAACCTTCAGATATCGAATTCAAATTACCTCAACCGAATTATACCGTAAATACCTTAGCACATTTACAAGAGAAATTCCCAAAAAACGAATTTTCGTTAATTATGGGCGAAGACAATTTGAACTCGCTTCACAAGTGGAAAAATTACGAAGTCATTTTGCAAAACCACGATATTTATGTCTATCCAAGATTAAATTCTGGTGAAATTGACGAACAATTTGTAAATCATCCAAAAATTCATCGAGTTGGTGCTCCAGTTATTGAGTTATCCTCAACTTTAATCCGCGAAAGCATTAAAAACGGTAAAAATGTTATTCCGATGTTACCGAATAAAGTATGGGAATATGTGGAACATAATTTGTTTTACAAGAAGTAAATAATAAAGAAATGGATAAAGAAAACTTAAAAAAAATTGGAGCTTTTTTAGTGAAAAATCCTTTTTCTTCTTTATTTGACCCTAATCCAGATAATCACCCAAACATAATTTATAAGTATCGAAATTGGAGAGAAGAATTTCATAAAAATTTAATACTAAAAAATGAAATATTTCTTTCCTCACCAAATAACTTGAACGACCCTTTTGATTGTAGGATTTTTTCAAATTATCAAAAGCATATAAATTCAATTGAAAACAAAAAAGAGTTCA
The DNA here is from genome assembly GCF_020217025.1 of Flavobacterium sp. GTDB lineage: Bacteria > Bacteroidota > Bacteroidia > Flavobacteriales > Flavobacteriaceae > Flavobacterium. The sequence goes on from NZ_JAIWOF010000034.1 coordinate 1,392, forward strand.
TAAAAAATTCCATTTCTAAGAATCTTAGATATTTAAAAGAACATAAAATCACAACTGAAGAAGCTGAAAATATCTTAAATAAAAGACTTGAAGACACTTTAAAATTTCAAGTTAGATCTGAAGTAATTGAAAGAGAATTCAATGACAAACATATTGGGGTTACATGTTTTAGTGAAGTTTGGAATTCAATTTTAATGTGGTCACATTATGGAGATAACCATTCCGGTTACTGTGTTGGTTTTGACGAGAAATTAATTAGATATTCACAAATTGGAAAACTCATGAGAGTCAATTATTCCAATGAGTATCCAGATTTAAATCCGATACTCAAAAACAAAAATTCTGATGAAATAAAATTTTTTCTAAAAAGTACCGAATGGAGCTATGAAAGGGAAATTAGGTTAATAAGTCTTTACAACGAATCCAATCCAAAAAGATTAATTAATTTAGATAATGATGTGATTAAAGAAGTAATTATTGGTTTAAATACATCAAAAAAGGACAAAGAAGAAATTGTTGCAATTGCTAAAGATAAAGGAATAGATGTTTGGCAGGCTGTTAAAGGAGAGTTTGAATTTAAAATAGAGAGATATAAACTCTAATCTCTTAACATTCCTTTACCATTCGTTCCCAATCCCATTGCGTAACTTTGTATTCTTAAAAATAAAATGTTATGCTAAACTTCGAATTATACAATCCTGTAAACTATGTCTTTGGGAAAGGACAAATTGCTAAACTAACTGAATTAGTTCCAACAAACACCAAGATTCTACTTGCATATGGCGGTGGAAGTATCTTCAAAAATGGCGTTTACGACCAAGTAAAAACGACTTTACCAAATCACGATATTGTGGAATTTGGTGGCATCGAACCGAATCCTCGTTTTGAAACTTTAATGAAAGCCGTTGAAATTATTCGAGCTGAAAAAATTGGTTTCATTTTAGCCGTTGGTGGCGGAAGCGTGATTGATGGTGTGAAATTTATTTCGGCAGCCGTTAATTTTGAAGGTGACGAAGCGGATATCTTGAAAAAACGTATTTTATTCAAAGATGTTGCTAAAGTAATTCCTTTTGGAACGGTTTTAACTTTACCAGCAACGGGTTCTGAGATGAATTCAGGCGCAGTGGTTACGATTGAAGCTACACAAGAAAAATTAACATTAGGCGGAAGTGCTTTATTTCCAGTTTTCTCAATTGTAGATCCAACGGTAATTACTTCTTTACCAAAAAGACAATTACAAAATGGTGTTGTGGATGCATTCACACACGTTATGGAGCAATATTTGACGTATACACACGATGCTTTACTACAAGACCGAATTTCAGAAAGTATTTTACAAACATTAATTGAAATTGGTCCAGAAGTAGTAGAAAATCCAACTGATTATAAATTGGCTTCCAACTTTGTATGGAGCGCAACTATGGCATTGAATGGCTTAATCCAAAAAGGAGTTCCTTCGGATTGGGCAACGCACATGATTGGCCACGAATTAACCGCTTTATACGAAATTGACCATGCAAGAACGTTGGCTATCATTGGTCCAAACTTATACCGCGTAATGTTCGATACAAAAAAAGAGAAATTAGCACAATACGGACAACGTGTTTGGAACATTCAAGGCAATTCAACAGAAGAAATTGCAGAAAAAGCAATTGAAAAAACGGTTGAGTTCTTCCACAAAATGGGCATGAAAACCAAAATTTCTGAAAACGCAGAAAACATCGAAAAAACAGCTGATTTTATCGTAAATCGTTTCGAAGAAAGAGGTTGGAAAGCCATGGGTGAAAAACAAAACATTACCTTAGAAAAAGTGAGAGCAATTGTAGAAATGAGTTATTAAAAAATACGTATTCATCATAATAAAGGCACGGAGTTTTTCTTCGTGCCTTTGTATTAAGAAGAGTTTCGAAAACCTTTTTTGTAAATCCTTTTTAAATGCCTATTTTTGATGTTCTAAATTAAATCGTAAAATGGAAAAAAAGCCAAAATTTGCCGTCATTGGAGGAGGAAGTTGGGCTACTGCAATTGCGAAAATGCTTTGTGAAAATCAAGACGAAATTGCTTGGTACATGCGAAGTACTTATGCTATTGAGCATTTAAAACATCAAAAACACAATCCAAACTATTTGAGTTCGGTTGCGTTTGACACCAATAAATTAAAACTTACCAACGATATCAACGAAGCGGTTGCTTATGCTGATTACATTATTTTTGTGGTTCCGTCAGCTTTTTTAAGCAAAGAATTAGAAAGTTTGACTGAAAGTTTGGAAGGAAAAATCATTTTTTCAGCTATTAAAGGAATTGTTCCTGAATCAAGTTTGATTGTAGGCGAACATTTTCATACTAAATACGATATTCCATTTGAAAATATTGGGGTAATTACAGGTCCTTGTCACGCAGAAGAAGTAGCAATGGAACGTTTATCGTACCTAACCATTGCGTGTAGTGATAAGAAAAAAGCTAAATATGTTGCAAAAAATCTAAGTTCACATTACATCAAAGCAAAAACTACTGATGATATTATTGGAACTGAATATGCAGCCGTTTTAAAAAATATTTACGCAATTGCAGCCGGAATTGCTCATGGTTTAGGCTATGGCGATAACTTTCAAGCGGTTTTGATGAGTAACGGTATTCGCGAAATGAAGAAATTCATTCGTAAAGTACATCGCATGAAGCGAAATATTAATAATTCGGCTTATCTAGGCGATTTATTGGTAACAGGATATTCTGTTTTTTCTCGAAACAGAATGTTTGGAAATATGATTGGAAAAGGCTACACCGTGAAATCAGCACAAATGGAAATGAGTATGGTGGCTGAAGGATATTACGCTGTAAAAAGTGCCTATAAACTAAACAAAGAATACGGAGCTGATACTCCAATTATTGATGCGGTTTACGAAATTTTATACGAAAACAAAGACGCAAAAACCGTTTTTAAAGCCTTGACAGAAAAATTAAACTAAAAAACCCATGTTATTTTCATTAAAAACCGGTGCAATTGATCATTTAATCGATCACCCAGGAATTATTACGGCTTTTACGATTACCATCATTGCTATGTTGGTTTTAGATTTAGGTGTTTTAAATAAAAAAGGGCATGTGATTTCCAATCGTGAAGCCGCTATTTGGTCCGTGATTTGGATTTCTTTAGCAATGGGATTCAGCGGTATTATTTATCACTACATGGGAGCCGAAAAATTCATGCAATTTCAAGGCGCGTATTGGATTGAAAAAGCACTTTCAGTTGATAATTTATTCGTTTTTATTTTAGTTTTTGGCTATTTCAATGTGGCAAAAGAAGCCCAACACAAAGTGTTATTCTGGGGTGTGATTGGAGCTTTGGTTTTTAGAGCGATTTTCATTTTTGCGGGAGTTTGGTTACTGAATTATACCTATTTACCAGAAATGGAGCTTTTTGGTCAGATGGTAGAAATCAATTATTTGCTTACCCTTTTCGGAATTATTTTGATTGTTGCCGGAATTAAATCGGCATTAAGTCAGGAAGAAGATGAAGGAAGTAAAGATTTTAGCAAAAGTGCCGGCTCTAAATTTGTACACAAGTTTTTTAAAGTAAGTCCGAATTTTGATGGCGATAAATTTTTCACCATTCAAAACGGAATCAAAATGGCAACACCTTTGTTTGTAGTGGTTGCTATCGTTGAATTTACCGACTTATTATTTGCGATTGACAGTATTCCAGCAATTTTTGCTATTGCTCCAGACGATCCGTTTATTTTGTACACATCGAATATTTTTGCGATTTTAGGATTACGTTCGTTGTATTTCCTTTTGGCGAACTTTATGTACATGTTCAGTAAATTGAAATACGGATTAGGATTTATCTTAGCTTTTATCGGAACAAAAATGATTATAGCGCCGTTTTACCACGTTCCAACGAGTTTGTCGTTGTGTGTTGTGGGTGGAGCTTTAATCTTGTCTGTAATCGCTTCGTTGTTGTTTCCTGATAAGGATTAATTTCAAAACATATATCAAAAAAAGGTTGTCCCAATAGACAACCTTTTTTATTTGTAAACTTTACTTTATCGTAATCTCATCTATAAAAATAAATGCATCGCCACCAGCACCTTGATGCCATTCTGGTAATTTACCGAAGTTTTTAGCGATTACTTTTACGTAACGAGCTGATTTTTTCTTTTCTAAAAGAACTCCAAATTCTCTAGTAAATGAATTTTCATCTTTTGGATCAATTCCACTATTTTTAGCAATATCAAGACTTCCAACAGAAGTAAAATTTACATTATCCGTTGAAATTAAAAACTCTAAATGAGTTGGCATTAAAATCCAAGAACGACTATCTTGAAGAAAATTAGCCTTAAATGAAAATAATTCTTTCACTTCTTTTAAATCCACCACCGCTTCAAAATCCTGACTTTGATAGCCTTGCCAATCGCCTTTTCTCCAGTTCTCTGTTCCTAAAATACCATCTAACAATCCTTCTGGACCACCAGCATGATACTGCGGATTGTAAACTGATTTGATGTTGATGCTGTAGTTGTTTGGTTTTTTGAAGAAGGTTGCGGAAATGGTGTTGCTTTTTTGTCCATTATTTTCAACATAAGCAAATACATCCGTAGTTAAATCAATTGAAAATGGTTTAGTATATTTAATAAATATTCTATCATCTAATTTTGAAGTTGCATCATTTGTAGAGTAAAAAATCACATCATTTGAATTTTGAGATTTCAATTCAATCTTCAAATTATCTTTAAACGCTTTACTTTCTGATTGAATTACTGGAACTGGAATAATTGATGGAAAAAATTCTTTTTCTTTAAAATCCAAAGAAAACTGAGGTAAAATTCTAGTTTTTTCAAATGGTTGATTAATATACTCTGGTTTTTTACCATCTACACTAACTTTTATATTTTCAATATAAGGTAAAGTAATATCCCACAATAAATCACCTGGCGTTACATCATAAATCCCCATCGAACTCAACACATACCAAGCACTCATTTGACCGCAATCTTCGTTTCCAATTAAACCATCTGGCGTATTGGTGTAAAAATTATCTAAAATATACTTGACTTTTGCATTCGTTTTTTCCGGTTTTCCCACATAATTGTACAAATACGCCATGTGGTGACTTGGTTCGTTTCCGTGCGCATATTGGCCAATTAAACCCGTAACATCGACTTGTTCTCTACCGGTAGTTTTGCTTTCGCTGTTGAACATTTCGTCTAACTTGGCTTCAAATTTTTCCTTTCCGCCATAAGCTTCTATCATACCTTCAATATCTTGTGGAACGAAAAACGAGTATTGCCACGAATTGCCTTCGGTAAAATTATTATTGACTTCTCTTGGATCAAAAGGTTTATCCCAACCGCCGTTTTTCTTTGGACGCATGAAACCGGTTTCCCAATCGAAAATGTTTTTCCAATTTTGGGAACGTTTCATGAAATATTTGTAATCTTCTTGCTTATTTAAAATTTGAGCCATTTGTGCAATACACCAATCGTCATAAGCATATTCCAATGTTTTAGAAACGCTTTCGTGTTCGTCATCCATCGAAATAAATCCGTTTTTCTTGTAGGCATCTAAACCTAAAATATCGCGCATGGCAGATGCTTTACTAGCTTCAAAAGCCTTTTCATAATCAAAACCTTTAATTCCTTTTGCCATTGCATCGGCAATTACTGAAACGGAATGGTAACCAATCATACAATCGGTTTCATTGGAAGCCAATTCCCAAACCGGTAATCTGCCACCTTGTTCGTATTGTTTGATGAAAGTATTAATGTAATCAGCAGTTCGTTTTTTATCAATCAAAATATACAATGGATGTGCGCCTCTAAAGGTGTCCCAAAGCGAGAACACTGTGTAATAATCAAATCCTTCGGCAACATGAATTTGGTTGTCTCTACCACGGTATTTTCCGTCTAAATCTTGAGCGATATTCGGTTGCATCATGGTGTGATATAAAGCGGTGTAGAAAATCGCTAATTTGTCTTTATCATCAGAAGTGACTTCAATTTTTGATAATTCTTTGTTCCAAAGCGCAATAGCTGCTTTATGTACTTTATCGAAATCCCAATGTTTGATTTCGGAACTGTTTAGTTTGGCACCTTCATAACTAGTTGGCGAAAGCGATACTTTTACGAGGATTTTTTCTCCTTTTTTTACTTGTTTTGAGAAACTTAATGCTAATGTTTGTATATCTAAATCATTTGAATTTTTAATTCCTTTTGAATTCTTCATTGGAACATTAAATTCAATCCTTGCATACACATATTGATCTCTTGCCCAAGCTTCACTTCTTCGTAACACTTCAATAGTTTTATCATCTATTATTTTTACTCTTCCTTCTAAAAGTTTATCACGATGTCTTAAATCTAAAATAATATTCGCTTGTCCTGCTTTATTAAACGTATATTCATGAAATCCCACACGAGTTGAAGTGGTCAAACGCACATCAATATTGTGTTTGTCTAATTTCACAGAATAAAATCCAGCGGAAGCTTTTTCATTGGCATGTGAAAAAGTAGAAGAATACACTTTATTATCAAACGAAGGTTCGCCCATAGTTGGCATCAATAGGATATCGCCATAATCTGAAACACCGGTTCCATTCAAATGCGTATGCGAAAATCCATAAATCAAATTATCCGAATAATGATAACCGCCACAGCCATCCCAACTGCCATCGATTCTAGTGTCAGGAGAAAGTTGCACCATTCCGTAAGGTACGGTAGCGCCAGGAAAAGTATGTCCGTGACCGCCAGTTCCAATAAATGGATTGACGTGTTTAGCGAAATCTTGAGCTTGGGAAAAAGTAGTAGTTAAAAAGGCTAAAGTAATAAGAAATGGCTTCATGTTGTGTTGTTGAAAAAATTTCTTAAAGGTAAAAATATTTTCTAATTGTTGTAAGGATAAAACTATTTTTGAGTTTTTACCACATAGAAACATAGGTTTTTCTTGTTTTGCTTTTAGGTGTTACACTTTGTTGAGATTGCATAGAAATTTTAACATATAAGTCATATAAGAAAGTTTGAAAAGTTATGGTTTATAAGAGTTTATATAAGTTTTCTATGTTTACTATGTAAAATGAAATGCCTTAACTTTTATAAAATTAATCTATGTTTCTATGCGGTAAAAACAAAAAAACCACGAATACAGAAATCAATTCTTGCATTCGTGGTTTCACTATTTTAATTTACGAAAATTTAATTCGCAAAAACGCCTCTTTTGTTGATGATTGGTAAATCGGCAGTGGCTTTTTCGTTGATGGTGTTTACTCGGAATACGAAGGTTTTATCGTATAATTGTCCGTTTGAAAAGTACGACAACATGAATTCGTTATTCAATTGTAAGACGTTGTTTTCCAATAATTCAACTTTAACGGCAGTTCTTGGTTCTACTTTGGCAAACGCATGACGAAAAGTTCCCGTTTTGCGTTCTTCTCCATTGATTAAACCATAAGCACGTGAAACTACCATAGCCATTTCCAACAAATTATCGGTGTCGTTTACTAAGTAAGCGTACCAAGAATTCTCCATAAAATCGTCGTTCCATTCTTGAAAAGCTACAATGTGAACGCCTTCTACTTTTGGGATGATAATGTCTTTTTTCATATTTTGAAGAATCCTGACAGGTTTCGAAAACTTATCAGGATTTTAAATTATATACTCGATTTGAATTGCTCTAAGAAACGAACGTCATTTTCGTAAAACATACGGATATCACCAATTTGATACAACAACATCGCAATACGCTCTACTCCCATTCCGAAAGCAAAACCTGTATGTTCGTCTGGGTTGATGCCGCAGTTTTTCAATACATTTGGATCTACCATTCCACAACCTCCAATTTCTAACCAACCGGTTCCTTTTGTAATTCGGTAATCAGTTTCGGTTTTTAATCCCCAATAAATATCGATTTCAGCACTTGGCTCTGTAAATGGGAAATACGACGGACGTAAACGAATTTTCGATTTTCCGAACATTTCTTTAGTGAAATACAACAAGGTTTGTTTTAAATCGGCAAACGAAACGTCTTTGTCAATATACAATCCTTCCACTTGATGGAAAATACAGTGTGAACGCGAAGAAACAGCCTCGTTACGGAACACTCTTCCCGGAGAAATCGTACGAATAGGCGGTTTGTTGTTTTCCATATAACGCACTTGCACCGATGAAGTGTGTGTTCTTAACAAAACATCAGGATTGGTTTGAATGAAAAACGTATCCTGCATATCTCTTGCTGGATGGTATTCTGGTAAATTTAATGCGGTAAAATTGTGCCAATCGTCTTCGATTTCTGGACCTTCGGACACGTTGAACCCAATGGTTGAAAAAATATCAATCATTTGGTTTTTTACAATAGAAATTGGGTGACGCGAACCAATGTTCATCGCTTCTCCTGGACGCGTAGTATCGCCGTAAATTCCTTTTGCTTCTTCTTTATTTTCTAAAGCATCTTGAATGGTTTTTACCTTTTCTTCTGCCGAAGTTTTCAATTCGTTGATTACTTGACCAAATTCTTTCTTTTGTTCGTTTGGAACATTTTTGAATTCGGCAAAAAAGTCTTTCAACAAGCCTTTACTTCCTAAATATTTAATTCGGAAGGCTTCTAATTGTTCTTTATTA
>NZ_JAIWOF010000035.1 GCF_020217025.1 Flavobacterium sp.
TCGGTTTGAAAAGCTTTTACTTCTTCAATATGGGCTTTAATCGTTTCTGTCATCGCTCGTTGTATAAAGGTGCAAATTTAGTTATTTTTAGTGATTAGTGAAAAGTGATTAGTAATTAGTTTTAATCAATCAATTCTTTCTCTAAAAAGTAGCTTACAATTGCTTCTTTCATTAACACGGCTTGCTCGCCTGCTTTTAGTGGTGGCAATTCTTCTTTTACTTTGTAATGTGGCCAACCGTCGTTGTCGAAATATTCAAATTCGTAGTACCCATAAGGTTCTAACAATCGACAAATGGCGATGTGCATTAAATTTACTTTTTCGTCTTTTTTGAAGGTAGCGTGAATTTTTCCTAATTCTTGCACCCCAATTAAGTAGATGATTCCCTCTAAATCAAGGGTTTCACCATCTGCAAATTTGTTTGATAATATAGTGACAACGCTTTCCCAACGCTGTTTTAATTGTTCGTCTCTAGACATGTTTTATAGATGAAAGAAAAAAGAGAAAAGAAAAAAGACTATTCCCAACTTTCTATATTAGATTTGCAAAGATAATCGATGGTTTTGTTTTTTACACAATCTATCGTCTTTGTTCTTGATTCTTTCATCTATTTTCTTTCAAATGAGTTTTATTGATATTATTTTTGCGGTTTTGTTGGGTTTTGCGGTTTATAAAGGGTTGAAAAACGGACTTTTTGTAGAAGTTTCTTCGTTTGTAGCTTTGATTTTAGGGATTTATTTAGCGATTAAATTTTCAAATTTAGTAGGCGCTATTTTTACTGGATTTGTACCAAGTTGGAATCCGAAATACATTGAAATAACCGCTTTTATCATTACATTTTTAATGGTTGTAATTGGAATTCATTTAAGCGCAAAAATTCTAACCAAATTAGCGGATTTTGCTTTTTTAGGTTGGATAAACAAATTCGCTGGTGTGATTTTTAGCTTATTGAAAACGATTTTAGCATTGAGCATTGTGCTTTTTATTTTTGAAAAAATCAACATCAACAACATGCTACTTTCTAAAGAAACACAAGACAATTCTATTTTTTATAATCCAATTCAGAATATTTCAAAAGCAATTTATCCTACGATTGAGGGTTGGTATGATAGTTTGAAGAAGGAAGTTGAGAGTGAGAAATAATAGTTATTCTGTAACACCGATTATTACACCAAAATTCCCATCGATTTGTTTCCAATTTTTCTCTGGAAGATAGGTTCTTGATACAAATCCATCTAAGTATAAGGCATTTTTACAGCCAAGTTTTTTAAAATATTCGGCAAAATCATAAAAATTGATTTCCTTTTTTGAAATAGCAAATACAATTTGATTGTTTGGTAAAATTCCCACACCATTACGAATATTCAAATTGGTTGAATTCTTTTTAAATGCAGTATGAATTTCGCCATCAATTACCAACATTGGTCCCGATTGCGTTGCGTATTTTATCATTCCATTGTTTATAAAATCTTCTGTTTTGCAAATCATTGGATTTTTGTCCGTTGTTAAATAAAAAACACCATTAGGTTTTAAATAAAAATTGCCATTTCCGTTTAAAGTATCTATTTCTGATTTAATGATTTTATTCTCGATATATAGTCCTTGTGGTGAATTGTCTTTTTTATACATTCCGCCATTCATTGAAAATAGTAGCTTTTTGTTTTTAGTTTTTAGCCAAGAAATTAAGTTTTCAGCATTTTTAAAATGCTCGCCTTTTTCATTTTTCCAAAAAAATTCTAAGTTTTGTTCTTTTGGATTCACAATATAACTTACAAATCTATCATCTTCATTAGATGGTTTACCAAATTGATAAAACCCAACAGAAATTGTTGCTGTGATTAATAAAATTATGAATGTGGCTTTTTTTGACATGATAAAATTATTCCTTCACTTCCTTAATCGCTTCTTTGTCAATCCACGCTTTTGTTTTGTCGGTTAGTTCTACTTGTTTCCAGTTGCCTAATTCTTCTAAAACGAAAACTTTTGTGCCTTCGTGAAGCGTTACAACATCTTCAGAACTATTTTTTGGTTCCGTTTTTAAAGTGGTTGATTCAGCAAAAACGATGGCTGGATTGTAATTTGTATCGAATTTCTTCTGTAAAAAAGCAGAGAAAACGGTTACTCCAATTCCTATTAAAAACAACAAAAACAAACTGAAAAAAGCGCGTTTTAGAAACACGGTATTTCCAAAATAATAGCCTAAAAACGAAAGTAAACTTAGGAAAGCAACAAAAACCGCAATCCAAGCCCAAGTATCATAATGAAATGTACTTGTGAACTCTTTCACCATTTTCTTAAAACCTACTTCTGGAAGGATTTTAATATCGTCTATTGCTGTTTTTTGAGCAAATGACAGATTAGTTTGTATAGCTTCGTCATCTGGGTTTAAAAGCAATGCTTTTTCATAATTGTAAATCGATGGTGCTACTTTTCCAAGTTTGTAATAACAATTCGCAATATTAAAATATAAATCAGCCGATTCGTTGCCTTGATTAGCAATACTTTCGAAAGATTGCAACGCTTGTTCGTAATCGCCTTTGTTGTATAAATCGTTAGCTTTTTTGAAAGTAGCGTCGATGGATTCACTTGCATTGGCAAATGAAATCAAAAACAAAAGGAATAGTATAAATTTATTTTTCATTATTTCAATTGTTTTTCAAGTTCTGAAATTCGTTCCACAGCTCGTTCAAAATCATTGGTCATGGCAATATCGGTTGCTGGAGCGTATCGTGCAAATTCGCAATCGTTCATTAATTCCATAAATCGATTAATACTTTCTTCAGATGCGTTTCTTTGTTGTAATAATTCGATTATATTGTCTTTGCTCATTTCAACCGTTTCGATATGTAATTTGGCTTTCAAAAAGTTGTGTAATGCCTTTTCCATTGCCATATAGAACGGAACTTTGTCGCCCATTTGTTTTTTGGCTTCCGACAAATATTTCTTCACTAATCGGTTATTATTTCTAACTCGGTTTCCAACCATATCAGCATCTTTAGCCTCTTTTTGTTTTTTAACAATCATCACAATCGGAATCAATAATAATGGCGCTAACAACAAACTATAAAATAGTCCCGAACCTAAGAAATCCTCTCTAGAAGCAGAAACAAATTCCGTTTTCAACTTATTAAATTGGAATACTTCTTTTTTCTGAATGGCTTGTTTATTCGTGCTTGGTGTGTTGGCTACAAACGTTGCATCACCTTCAGCTACATCAATAGTGATTTCTTTTGATGTGATGGTTTTATAGGATTTACTTACCAAATCGTAATACGAAAACTCCATCGGTTTAATTGTGTATTTTCCTTTAAACTGTGGAATAATCGTGTATTTGTCCGAAACTTTTCCTACCATACCTGTTAATGGTGTTTGTACATTTTCGGTATGTGATGGTTCGTACATTTCTAATGCAGTTGGCACCACTGGTTTTGGTAAAGTAAATAATTTTAAGTTTCCTTTTCCCGAAACACTTACTTCTAAATCTAACGATTCACCTGCTTTTAAAGCTGTTTTAGAAGGTATTACTTTGAAATCAAAATCACCTACAGCTCCAGCAAAACTTTCAGGTTTTCCGTTTTCTGGAAGTGGTTTTACGTTGATGGTTTGTGTTCCTGTGGAAAGTGATTTTTCAACCATGCGCATTTCGTATTCTCCAAACCAATCGCGACGACCTGTTGGCACCTCAGCATCTAAATCGATTTTGAAAGGTTCTATGGTTTTAGCGCCCGATTCTAATGGATATAAAATCACTTTTCGAAGCACTACCATGCTGTAATCTTTGCCATTGTATTTTCCACGTTCTGCACGCAATTGCTTCATGTCGATATACTGACTCCAGAAATCATTATACTTTGGTGCTTTGAAATTTCTGAAATTCCCAACAGTAGAACGAGGTTCAAAATACAACTTGTAAACTACTGTAACGGGTTCGTTTACAAACGGATTTTTTGTAGATAATTCGGCTACCAAATGAATCCCTTCTCCATAATTCACATTTGTTGGTTGTTGGCCTGGATAGGTTGGCATTTGGATAGGATCGGTAATCGTAATTTTTATAGGTGCTGATTTGTAAACTGTTCCATCATATTCAATTGAAGCAGCACCAATAGTAAAAGTTCCTTTTTTAGTTGGGGTTAAATAGTAAATGACTTGGGTTGAAATTTCTCTTTTTTGGTTCACTCTACCATTTATAATCGTAATTGAAGTTTGGTTTCCTTTATTGATGAAAGGTCCTTCTGCTTTAAATCCGGGAAACTTTGGAGCTACAAAATTATCACCTTCATTATTGATAGAAAAAACCAATTGGAATCGTTCGTTTAGTCCATAAGAACTTCTTTCTGTTTGCGCTTCAAATTTTACTTGAGCGGAAACAGACAAAGCCGATAGAAAAAAAAGTACAATATGTATTTGCTTTAAAAATTTCATTTTCGTTTTAGTCGTTCTTTATTTTACAATAATTGAAAACTCTTTAGACTTTATTGATTTGTGTTGTTGACTAATTTCGTCGTAAAAATAGAAATCTATTGATTTAAATTCTATTTTACCATCCATAATTGCTTTTAACTTATATGTTCTTGAGGCAATTGTTTTAATTTTAGTTTCGTCAATTGTATTCTCATTTTGTATTACATCTGAAACAACCTCAATTCCATTGGGTAATCTCAATTTAGGAATCATTTCGTCTTCTAAAAAACCTTCTCCATAAACTTGAATCTGAACTTCAAAAATTTTATTTTTTCTAATTGAAGCTTTCTCTGGTTCTATAACATCAATTTTATAATTTCCGTAAGGATAAACATAATTATAGGGTAATCTAAAGTTTTCAAAGTTTTGAACCTTTATTCTCTCTGAAACCACTGGAATTATTTTTCTTGCTGCCTTTAAAATACTTTCGTTTTCAATTTCAGAAACTTCTTTATTATAATGAACAATAATTTTATTGTGAATATAGGTATCATATAATTCTTTAAAGCGCAATACGTCAGTCCTAATCACAACACAATTGTATTCTTTTCCGTTATAATCAGCTAAAAAAGGGGCATCGGCATTTTCTGAAATTGAATAAATAAAAAAATCGTCTACATATTCTTTTTCAAAATCTAACTGTATCGAAGATGGCCTAATATCTTTATCATAATACAATTTATATTTTACTGTAATTGGCTGATAGCGATGCGGTTTATAATTTGAAATTTCTGGAATTATAAAAAGTTTGTTTTCTGTATTTAAAGGATCATTTTCAATCGTTTCACCTTTAACATTTATAACAATTGGATTGGATTGATACTCTTTACCATTATAGTCAAAAGTTACTTTTTCTATTGTTGATAATCCAATTCTTTTAGGCTTTAAATAGTACTTGTGAGTTACTTTTGCTGACTTAATTCCATTTTTTATAGTTACCGCACTAGCTATGCTTTTTTGAGAATAAAAATCAAAATCTTTGAACGTTGGCTCAATCAATTCGGCATCGTTGGTGTTAATTTCAAATTCAACCGTTAGTACATCAAAAAAACCTATTTCTGTGCTTGAAACTTTTTCGGAAATAATTATTTTCTCTTCTTGAGAAAATCCCCATTGAGAGTTAAAAGCAAGAAATAAAACAACTATTTTTTTTATAGAATTCATGATTAATTACCAATCTTTTTCATTTGAAACCGGACGTGCTTTTACTTTCTTCGCATTCACTTTGTCCTGCACTTTCTTCTCTGCATTATTAACTGCATCTAAAATATTATCGATGCGTTGTTTGTCGGCGCCACTAGGTTTTGGATTTTCGTTTTTGTCTTCTTTTTTCTCTCCGTCACCTTTGTCTTCTTTTTTGTCTTCGCCTTTATTCTTGTCTTGATCTTTTTTGTCGTTTCCTTTATCGTTTTTGTTGTTTTCTGGCTGTGGCTTTTTATCTTGGCCTCCTCCACCTTTATTGTCTTTTTTATTGTTTTTTGGAGGTGGATTGTCTTTTTTCTTTCTTTTTGCCAAAGCGTAATTGTAACGCGTTTCTTCGTCATTTGGATTATTTCTCAACGCATTCTTATAGGCTTCCGCTGCCGCCTCATAATTTTTATCTAACATGAAGGTGTTGCCCAAATTATGATAAATTCGGTGCTTTTCTTCTTTCGTTTTCGCGTGTTCCAAAGCTTGAATATATCGAATTTGCGCTTCGCCTTGTTGGTTTTGACGATACACACTATTTCCTAAGTTGTATCCAGCAGTTGCTTTTTTAGGTGATTTTTTCGATTCGGTTACACGAAAATCAGCTTCGGCATCAGCGTATTTTTTTTCTTTAAATGACTGATTTCCATTATAAAGATTTTTGTCTTTTTCTTGTCCGAAAAGCAAAACACTATTCAACAATAGCACTATGTAAAGTATCTTACGCATGTTTTTTTTCATTAAATAAGTTCAACTTTTGCACCCATGCTGTTTTTTTCTCCAAAAGGAAAACATCTACTAACAATAATAAAAATCCTAAAGCTAAAAACCATTGATATTGCGATTCAAAATCAGCTATTTGTTGCGATTCGAATTCTGATTTTTCGATTTTATCTAACGACTTTTTCACTTCTTCTACCACATCTTTTGTAGTAGTTCCCACGATATATTTTGATTTTGTATTATCTGCAATTTTCTTTAAAACTTCTGGATATAACTTGGTAATTACCGTTTGTCCTTCTTGGTCTTTTTTATACGATACAATGGTTTCTTTATCGTCACGTAAGGGAATTGGGCCGCCTTTTTCAGTTCCAACTCCAATTGTAATAATACGAACTCCTTTTTCTTTTGCTAATTCAACAGCGTCTTCTACTCCTTCTCCGTGGTCTTCGCCGTCAGAAACCAAAACAATTAGTTTACTAGTATCTTTCACATCAAAGAAATCTACAGCTAATTGAATAGCATCGTTAAAAGCCGTTCCTTGCGAAGATACCATATTGGTATTCATGCTTTGCAAATACATTTTAGCAATGCTATAATCGGTTGTCATGGGTAAGACTGGGTAAGCACTTCCGGCGTAACCTACAATTCCCACACGGTCGTTTCCTAATTGATTAATGATTTGCGAAACGATTTGCTTGGTTTTTTCTAATCGGTTTGGCGCTACGTCTTCAGCCAGCATACTTTTTGAAATGTCGACTGCAAACACAATATCAATTCCTTGACGTTTTACGGTTTCCATTTTAGTTCCCATTTTTGGGTTTACCAAAGCGATAATAATGCAGGCTAATGCCAACAACAAAACTCCTAATTTCAAAGCCGGTTTAAAGCTTGATTTTTCTGGCGCTAATTGATTAAACAATTCCAAATCGGCAAAAGCGGCTTGTCTTTTTCTTTTCCAAAACAAATTGAATAGAAAAAGTGCTACTATTATGGGTAATAGCGCTAATAAATAAAAATATATTGGACTTTCTAATTCAAACATTGTTTTTCTTTCTAAACGATTCCTCTAAAAACTGAATTTCTCAATAACACCTCAACACCTAACAACACAAATGCAATCAACACGAAAGGTTTGTATTTCTCGTCGTAATTGTAGAATTTCTTCTCATCAATTTCGGTGGTTTCTAACTTATTAATTTCGTCGTAAATGGCTTGTAATTTTTTGTTTGATGTCGCTCTAAAATATTTTGCATCAGTTGCTTTCGCAATTTCTTTCATTAAGCTTTCATCAATTTCAACAGGCATATTTCTGAACACTAATTTACCATTCGCGTCTTTTGCTACAGGAAACATCGCTTGACCGTTTGTTCCAATTCCAATGGTATATACTTTGATACCGTATTCTTTAGCAATTTCAGCAGCAGTTCTAGGATCTATTGTTCCTGAATTGTTAACACCATCTGTCAATAAAATGATAATTCTGCTTTTAGCTTTGCTGTCTTTAATTCGGTTGATGGCAGTGGCTAAACCGACTCCAATTCCCGTTCCGTCAGCAATAATGGAATCATCGTATTCAATGGTTTTTAATGATTGTAAAATGATGGTTTTATCAGAAGTTACGGGAGTTCTCGTGTAACTTTCACCTGCATAAACTACTAATCCAATTCTATCGTTAACTCTATCTTGTACAAATGTTGAAGCTACTTTTTTCAAAGCTTCTAGACGATTTGGTTTTAAATCATTGGCCAACATACTACTCGAAACGTCTATTGCCATTACAATATCGATTCCTTTTGTGGTTTTCGATTTTGAGGTTACGTCAACGCTTCTTGGTCTTGCTAAGGCTATGATAATAGAACTCAACGCTAAGATTCGTAAAACGTGTAAAAACGGTTTGGCTTTGGCTAAGAATGTTCGGTTTTGTTTGAAAGGCTCTAATGAACTCATTTTTACCGTTGCCGAAAGTTGATTTCTTTTATAAAATAACCAACCTATTGCTAGTGGTAAAACCAAAAACAACCACAAAAATTCCGGATTTAAAAAGGTAACTTTTTCCATTATTTCTTGGCTTTTCTTAGTTCGATTGAGTTCTGAATTTTCTCTATAATCTGCTTCGCATGTTCGTCTTCTTCTCTATACATAAAGAAAAATTCTTGAGCGCCACCCGGTTGTGACAATACCATGATTTCGTACTCCATTTTCACATCTTCTTCTCTCACAGGGTCCAAAGCCGTGAATGTTCCGTAGGCTTTTTTACCTGAAAGACCTTTTACATTTTCAAATTCACCAGTTTTTACGATGATATTTTTAGCTCCAAAATTTTCTAACTCTTTCAAATCCGCTTCCAATGCTAAATCTAAATCTATCTTGGTGGTGTCTTTGTAAGCGGTTGTAATTAAAACAATTGAGAAATCGTCGGTAATATTTCCATACGCAAAACGACTGGTTGATTTTACGTTTTCAGGAAGATTGTTTTGAATTTTCTCATCAATTGTTCGTTTTAAAACTTTAGGCGATGTAATAATGATTGCAGGTTCGCCATATTCCGAAGTAATCCATTCTTTTTCCAACAATTCTTTGGTAGAATAGCCAAAATAACTGTCTTTCACAAAATCGAATCCTACCGTATAAGTGAAAATTACAATCGAAGCCACCAATAAAAAGGCTGAAATTCCAGCTGAAAGCGCTAAACGTTTTGCTTTTTGTTTTTGCATTTCCTTTTTACGAACTTCTTCAGCAAATAAAATTGCCGCTTGATCTTCCGTTCTTGGTAAGGCTTTGTCTATTACCAACAAGAATTTATCGATAATTTTTTTATCCGTTTCAATTTCAAAAGGTAAGGGTTGCGATTTAGCAAATTTTACCAAATCCGAATTTTCTAATACTCTTTTGAACTTGTCCAATTCTTCACGATTGACAAACATTTTTTTATCGGCAATCGCTTTTTTCAACGCTTCCATTAATTCACTAGAAGTGCTTTCCATCGCTGGAATATGAATCGATTCTTCAATATATGTTCTGGTGATATCAGTCATTTCAGAATAATATTCTTTCACATCACCGCGTTGCACCAATTGTTTTTTATCTAAATTTTGAAGATATGCAATCGCTTTTTCAATTGGCGAAGCGAAAAATTCTTCTTTTTGTTCTTTGTCTTTTTGTAATCTTTTGATGATGAAGTTCGATGCAAATCCAGAAGCTACAATCAACACGAATAAAATTAGGAGTTTCCACCATTCGCTCATCGGTTTTTCTTCTGTAGCGATGATGTCTTTGATATCATACATTTGTTGTTTCGTGGTATCAACTTTTACATCGTTTACCAAAATCGAAAGCGAATCGGTACGGAATTCTTTCTGATTAATTTTCACCAATAATTTCGGAATCACATAGCGTCCCGAATCAAATTGGGTTAACCCGTACTTTTTGATTAATTCGTATTGGTTATCATTTTTTACGGTATCAATTGGATATGATTCCAATATTTCCAAAGCACCAAAAAACTTTCCATCTGGAAAAACGACTTTATCTTTTGCGTTTACTTTTGCTTTGATGGTTAAATTGAATTGCGATCCAATTTTAATTTGAGTTGAGTCAATAGAAGACGAGATTTGTTGGGAAAACCC
>NZ_JAIWOF010000036.1 GCF_020217025.1 Flavobacterium sp.
CAAAAATCCGAACAATAAAGCAATATATAAGTAAAGTTTCTTTTTCATTTTTCTTAATTACGCGCTTTAAAATAACCTAATAATTTGGTTACATAGCTTTCATCAACTCTCGAACTAATCGTACCCGCTCCACATTTTGAAAAAATATCCTTGAAATAATTTACGTTTTCACGATAGTATTTTTCATAATCCATTCGCACTTTATTGGATGTGGTATCAACCAAAAGTATTTCGCCTGTTTCGGCATCTAGCATATTTACTACTCCAATGTTTGGAATGCTTTCTTCTCTTTGGTCAAACACTCGAATTCCAGTTACATCATGACGTTTTGAAGCGATTTTCAGCGTGTGTTCGTAGTCTTTCACCATGAAATCGGAAATTAAAAACACAATGGCTTTCTTTTTCAAAACACTTGATAAATATTTCAAAGCTTGCGATAAATCGGTTTTTTTGCTTTTCGATTCGAATTCGATTAACTCGCGAATGATTCGTAAAACGTGCGATTTTCCTTTTTTAGGCGGAATAAACAATTCGATTTGGTCCGAAAACAAAAGCAAACCTATTTTATCATTATTTTGAGTCGCCGAAAACGCTAATGTGGCAGCGATTTCAGTAATCATATCGCGTTTTAACTGATTTTTTGTACCAAAACTTTCCGAACCTGAAATATCGACCATCAACATCATGGTTAATTCGCGTTCTTCTTCAAATACTTTTACGAAAGGCTCGTTGTAGCGTGCCGTTACATTCCAATCGATAGCTCTTACGTCATCACCATATTGGTATTGGCGCACTTCAGAAAACGTCATCCCGCGTCCTTTAAAAGACGTGTGATATTCTCCCGAAAAGATGTGATCACTCAATCTTCGGGTTTTGATTTCAATTTTTCGAACTTTCTTTAGAATTTCTTTGGTATCCATTTTTAAAAGGTAAAGGGTAAAAGGTAAAAGGTAAAAGACACTTTACTAATGCCTAATCACTATTCCCTAATCACTTTTTTAAGGTACTTCAACTTCGTTAACAATTCTGCTAATAATGTCTTCTGTGGTTACATTTTCGGCTTCAGCTTCGTAGGTGATTCCGATTCTGTGACGTAATACATCGTATACTACAGCACGAACGTCTTCTGGAATTACATAACCTCTACGTTTGATGAAAGCGTAACATTTAGCAGCGGTTGCTAAGTTGATACTTCCACGAGGCGAAGCTCCGAAACTGATTAATGGTTTTAGACTTTCTAATTTATATTTTTCTGGATAACGCGTTGCGAAAATTAAATCTAAGATGTATTTTTCGATTTTTTCGTCCATGTATACTTCACGAACGGCTTCTTGTGCTCTTAGAATTTGGTCTAACGAAACCACTTCATTTACTTTTTCGTAAGCACCTTTTAAGTTTTGACGAATTACCAAGCGCTCGTCTTCCATTTTTGGATAATCGATAACCACTTTCAACATGAAACGGTCAACTTGTGCTTCTGGTAATGGATAAGTTCCTTCTTGGTCAACAGGATTTTGCGTTGCCATTACTAAGAACGGTTTGTCTAACTTAAACGTTTCATCACCAATGGTTACTTGCTTT
Organism: Flavobacterium sp.; assembly: GCF_020217025.1. GTDB lineage: Bacteria > Bacteroidota > Bacteroidia > Flavobacteriales > Flavobacteriaceae > Flavobacterium. Next base: position 1,582 of record NZ_JAIWOF010000036.1, read on the forward strand.
TCTTGCATGGCTTCTAACAAAGCAGATTGCACTTTTGCTGGCGCACGGTTAATCTCATCAGCTAATACGAAGTTGGCGAAAATAGGTCCTTTACGAATGGTAAAGTCGTTTTGTTTGATGTTATAAATCATTGTTCCAACTACATCGGCTGGCAATAAATCGGGTGTAAACTGAATACGGCTGAATGAACCGTGAACGGCTTGAGAAAGCGTATTAATGGCTAAGGTTTTTGCTAATCCAGGAACTCCTTCCAATAAAATATGTCCTTGACCCAACAAACCTATTAATAATCGCTCGACCATGTGTTTTTGACCTACGATTACCTTATTCATTTCCATTGTAAGTAAGTCTATAAAAGCACTTTCTCTTTCAATCTTTTCATTAATTGCTCTAATGTCTAAGGTTGATGTATTTTCTTCCATTTTATGATTGTATTTGGCGGTGTGAAATTAACAACATTTTTTAACACTGCAAATTGAAATTTTTTTTAGTTTTAACTTGTTAACATTGCGTTAAAAATGCATAAAAAAGGTTGATTTTATGAGTGTTTTATGATTCTATTTTATAATTTTAAGAAAAAATTAAAAACACAACAAATATGTCAGTACAATTATCCCCTATTATTGCTGGAGTTATGAATTGGGGTGTTTGGGATAAAAACCTAAATACCAATGAGTTTACTCACTTAATTAATTTATTCATAGAAAACGGAATCACCACTTTTGATCATGCCGATATTTATGGAGGTTATACAACAGAGGCTTCATTTGGAAAAGCGCTTTCTGAAAGTAAGATAGATCGCAAAAAAATTCAATTAATTACCAAATGTGGCATTCAATATGTTTCAGAAAACAGACCTAATAATTCAATTAAACATTACGAATATTCGAAAGATTATATTATTTGGTCTGTCGAAAATTCGTTGAAAAATTTACAAACCGATTATTTGGATGTTTTTTTACTTCACCGCCCAAGTCCGTTAATGCAAGCTGATGAAATTGCGGAAGCGGTTTCGAAATTAAAAGCAGATGGAAAAATTCTATCTTTTGGAGTTTCTAATTTTACGTCATCTCAAACCGAATTATTGCGTCAGAAAACGGATGTTTCTTTTAATCAGGTACAATTTTCCGCAACGCATCATGAAGCTATGTTAGATGGAAGTTTCGATTACATGCAAATCCACAATATCAAACCGATGGCATGGAATCCGTTAGGAACCGTTTTTAGGGAAAATACCGACCAAACTTTTAGATTACGTCAACTTTTGGCTAAGTTAGTTGAGAAATATCACATTGGTTCTGATATTATTTTATTGGCTTGGATTATGCAACATCCTGCTGGAATTTCTCCAGTGGCAGGAACGGTTAATTCAGGAAGAATTCAGCAATTGATGAAAGCAAAATCGTTAGTTTTAGACAAGCAAGATTGGTTTGCTATCTGGACAGAAAGTATGGGGCATAAAGTGCCTTAAAAAGAGTAATTAGTGAAAAGTGATTAGTAAAAAGTCCATTTTTTTATGCTAATCACTTTTTACTTGTAACCATTTACTAAAAAAATGATCAACAAGCGCTTACTTATCAAAAATCTCTTAGCTCATCATGATGAGAACAGTTTTTATGATAAGAAGCGCCAGTTGAATTTACACACTAAAGAAGGAAAAGCAAAATTCTTAAAACACATTTGTGCACTTTCCAATTCTAATCCAAGTAACAATTCTTATATTGTGGTGGGTGTGGAAGATGAAACCAATGAAATCGTTGGGGATGATTTTTTTGATGATAGTAGGATTCAGAATTTAGTAAATGCCTTTTTAGAAAATCCGCCAAAAATTCAGTACGAAAATGTGCCTTTTCCGAACCTTCCAAAAGATAAAGTGGTGGGATTAGTGACGATTAAACCGAAATCAAAAAATTCATATTTCAAAAAAGGTATTCACACCATTGAAGCAAACTCCTATTTCGTAAGAAAAGGGAGTAATACTTCGCCTACGACTGACAAAATTCCGTATTCGAAACAAAATGTGGAAACGGTTATTAGTATTGAAAATAGCTCTCGTAATAGCATTGAACATACCTTAGAAAGCGTTTTAGATTTCATCAACAATCGCCATAAAGATTTGCCTTCAAAATACAAAGTTTTTAAAGAATTATTTGTGGTTTGTTGGGCTGGAAATAAGAAAAAAGTTCGGGATAAAGAGTATTATTCTAGAGTGGATATTGAGTTGGTCAACGAACAGGTAAAACTGTTTTATTCGGCTTTAGACGAGGTTAGTATTGACTATGATGAAAGTAGTTTTTCGATTACCGAATACATTTCACTTGGATTAAATGATAAAACGAGTTATTATCCGTTTGAAAAAGTAACCTTAACTTTTTTTGACAATGGTTATTACAAAATAAATTCAGAAATGTTATTTGAACCACCGCAATACAACCGAAAAATGTTGTATCATATTTACAATTCCAATTTGGTACTATTAGGAAAACTTCAAAAAGGATTACTATTAAACGATTCTGAAAAGCGAGATTTGGAGAACTTACCTCACATTATGATGATTTGCTATTTGAATGGTTTTGATGAAGCAAAGCAAAAATTAATTGATTCAAAACCGTACTTAAAATTACTTGAAAATCCTTTAATCTACGTGTCTTTTAAAGAAGTGATGCGGATTTTAAGAAAAATGAAATACGACTAATACAATTTTTTATTTTTTATAAAAAGTATCAATGCCAAATAGGAAACGAAAAGAAAAACACCTAAAATGTAAATCAGTTCAAATTGCGCATGATATCCAATACATTTAGATAAAAATGTACTACTTTCAAAAAACAATGTGTTGTATGTTAAATCGGCTACAGTATATAGCCAAACCAAACTCAGAAACAACAAAAACAGCAAGATTTTAGTATATAGTTTCATCCTTTTTATTATTTAAATTACAATGTAAAGGTAAGGACGCTTTTTGGTTGGGTTGCTGTAGTTTTTCTGCACATTTTGTTAAAATTTCATATTAAGCCTCTTTTTTTTGCTTCTTTAATAATGTCTTCGTCAGAACCTTTTTCAATATTAAAAAACTCTTTTATATGGGCTTTTCTTTTGTCGATGGCACTCAATGTAATATTAATATGCTCTGGCATGTTTTTGGTTTTTATGCCTTGCGCCAAAAGCGTTATAATTTGTTGGTAATACTCATCTAACAAAAACTCATTTGCCATTAATTCATTAATGTTTTGTTGCACTGTGCGACTTTTATATTTATCACCATTCATAATTTGATTAAATGCAGTTAAAAGTTCTTGGGCAGAAAAATCACTTTTAACTAAGAAGCCTTCGGGTTCAATTTCTCTATGAATTTTATACAATAAAAAGGCTTCAACATGTGATGTTAGAATTATAATTTTAGTTGTAGGCATGTAATTCCTAACTAATCTTGCTAAATCATGTCCGGAATAAATTTTTTGTTCTGGAAAGGCTGGCAAACTCAAATCGATAAAAACCACATCGTAAGCGGATAGGTTTTGATTATCAGCTATTAAATAATAAGCGCTTTCGCAATTATAAGCTGGTGTAACATTAATTTCACAATCCAAATCGTTAAAAGAAAGAATGCTTTTATATCCTTCTATCATGGAAGGATGGTCATCAATCATTAATACATTTAGCATTTTAGTTTCCAAAATTCTTATTTTTTATAATTTAACTTTTAAAGATACTTTAGTTCCTTTATTTATCTCAGATGAAATCTTTATTCGTCCGTTTATTGATTCTGCTCGACTTTCCATATTTTTTAGTCCAATTCCTGATTTTAATTTTGAAACCTTAAAACCAATACCATCATCCTTTATAGACAAATATAAAAAACCTTCATCAATGCTTAAACTCAACGAAATCATTGAAGCATTAGCGTGTTTGTTGATGTTATTTAACGATTCTTGAATAATTCTATAGACATTCATTTTTATTAAAGCAGAAATCATTTCAATCGTCTCGTCAGGAGTTATTACAAATTCGCATTGGGTTTGATAAGTTTCTTTTTGATTCTGAATCAATTGCTCTAAAATACTTCTGTAATTGCCCTTGTTGAGAAAGGATTCGAAATTTAATTCATGAGCAACCGTTCGTATTTCGCTTTCGACACTTTGAATTTTATCTATATATTCAATACTTCTTTTTATAACGGTTTCATCAGGTTTTTGAGTTAAAGCAAACAAATTGAATCGAATGCTAGCCAATTTGTTTAGAATGTTATCATGAAGATCTTGTGAAATTCGCAACTGTTCTTTCTTTTTAGCTTCTTCTAACTCTTCTTGTTTGTCAAGCATCAATTTATAAATCTCTTCATTTGTCTTCTGCTGTTCTTGACTAAATAATAATTCTCTATGCTTACTTCTTTGATAAAGGATAATATAAAACAATATCCCAAAAGAAATAACAAGCAAAGAAGAAATCAAAATAATTCGAAAACGATTTGAAATAGCTTCTTTCTCTACAATAATTTCATCTGTTTCAAATTCAATTCTTGCTAATTTATTTCGTGTTAAGCGCTCTTGTCGCTGTAAACTATCGCTAATTTTTATATATTCCTTAGCGTATTTTAAACCTTCTTTAGGTTTTAATTCAGTGTAGAAATCAAGTGTTTGTAAAAGTTCTTTATTGTACTTCGACTCTTTAGCTAAACGATTGGCTTCTTCGTTGTACTTAAGCGCAATTATAGTGTCATTTTTAGATAAAAAATATTCAACAAGGTGAACTCTAATGTTTATTTTACTGTAAATATCATCGATTTCATCTCCAAGATCTAATGCTGTTTTAAATCCACTCAATCCTTCGTTTTTATTAATTTTGAAACGAGAATACGCATAATTATCAACTAATGAAATGTATAATACCGGTTGCATTTCTTTGAGATTATTAATTTTTAATCCTTCTGCAAAAATTTCACCAGCTTCTTTAAACTTACCTAAATTTAAATATACAAAACCAATATTATTTATGGCTTGAGCTTGTAAAATAGGCTTGTAATTTTCATTCTTTATGTTCTTAATTTGTGATAAGGATTTTTGATGATATTCTAATGCTTTTTCATAATTTCCTAATCCAGATAATGAAATTCCTAAATTTACAAAACACTCATAAATCAACTCTTGATCTTTAATCTCGGTGGCAACATTTAAAACTTTAACCGTCTCTATCTCACTACCTATAAAATCTTTTTCATAGGATAAAATATAGGCTTTATGTAATTTTGTACTTGCTAAATTAGGCTTGTCATTTAAATTTTCATATTTCTTTTCAGCCTCTAAATAATAATAGTAAGCACTATCATTTTTTGAAGTAGAAAAATAATAATCTCCTAAATAATATTCTGCTCTTGCAATATTTAGTGAGTCCTTTTTAGATTTAGAAATTTCTAAAACTTTATTTGTTATTTCTTTATATTTCTCATATTCTAAAACTCCAAAATAGCGATTGGCTATTTTAAAATAGTTCTTTATTTTTAGTGAGTCGGAATAATTTGAATTGTCAATTAGTTGCTCTATCGAATCGATAAATTTCAAACGAGTGACTTTATCCAAATTAACATTTGAACTATTTTCAAAATACGCATCTAATTTTTTTTGATCTATAGCCCTATCCTCATTTGAATTACATCCAATGAGAAAAAAGAGACCAAATAAAATTATAACCTGTTTCAATTAAAATAATTTACTCATAAACAAAAATACTATTTAAAGATAATAATTAATCCTTTTTTATAATAATAATAGGTGTTCGCGAATTAATTGCACTTTCAACTTTAATTTTTTCTGTTTTTTCAATTTTATAAGTCATAACTTTTTCAATTGAATCTTTCTCTACATTATTTGACATCGTGGACAAAAAGATAGAGCTTACTATTAACACTACTATTGTTTTCATTTCTTTAATATTTTAAAAATTAATCTTTTTTAATTACTATAACTAAAGGCGTTCCATCTTCCGTAGTTGTAGCATTCTGTGTTTCTGTTAAATCTCCTTCCTTGGATTGTTGATTTCGGATATTTTCTGTTACTTTTACACTTTCTTCAAGTGCAGCATCGTACTCGTCTGTTGTGCATGAAAAAAGAGTAATTCCTACTAATGCTAAAGCGAATAATTTAACTGAATTTTTCATAAGATTTTGATTTTAAAGGTTTTGTTTATTTGTTTACAATGGGTTTATTAACTTGAAATACAAAATTAGATACACTGCAAAAATTAATTGCTGTAGTTTTTCTGCATATTTTTCTAAAAATTGAATCAAATTATATTTAATTATGAGAAAATTCGTACTAGGAGATATTCATGGTGGATTAAAAGCCATTCACCAAGTTTTAGAAAGAGCCGACGTTACTAATAATGACACTTTGATTTTTCTTGGTGACTTTGTAGATGGTTGGAGCGAATCGCCAGCAGTTTTGAATTTTTTGATTGCATTACAAAAAAAACAACCTTGTATTTTTATTCGTGGAAATCACGATGAACTTCTATTAGACTGGCTATTAGGTAATAACGAAAATATTGATAAAAAATTGTGGTTTCAACATGGTGGAGAAGCAACTGTAAAATCATATCAAAATATTGACTCGGAAACGAAAGAGAAACATATTCGTTTTTTACAATCGCTTCAAAATTACTATTTAGATGATGAAAACCGATTGTTTATTCATGCTGGTTTTACGAATATGAAAGGCGTAGAATACGAATATTTCAAACCACTTTTTTACTGGGATAGAACCCTTTGGGAAACCGCCTTAGCTCTTGATCCGAATCTTTCTAAAGATGCTATCACTTATCCAAATCGGCTAACAATTTACAAAGAAATTTACATCGGGCATACTCCTGTTACCAAAATAAATGAAAGTATTCCTGTGAATAAAGCTTGTGTGTGGAATGTAGATACTGGTGCCGCATTCAAAGGAAAACTCACGATAATGGATATTGAAACCAAAGAATTCTGGCAAAGTGATGCTTTACCTGAGTTATATCCCAACGAAAACGGAAGAAATTAAAAAATTGTATCTTTGTATGATAATAAAAAATCGAAATCTATGAAAAATATTCTGACGGTAATATGTTTGTTTGTTACAATTCAAATGGCAAATGCGCAAGTTTTTAAAGGAAAAGGAGATACAAAATTTCAAGTAGGAGCCAACATTCAGGAAAAAGGAACAGGAATAATTGCTACTTATGATAGAGGAATCGGCACAAATATGTCGTTTGGTTTTACTTCTTTATACTTATTAGGAATTGAAGAAGTAGCAGGCGAAAAACCAAATTTTGATGACCGTTTTGATTTAAGAGCTCGTTTTAGTGCCAATATTGCAGATGTTTTTGGTATCGAAGAAAAAGTAGATATTTATCCTGGATTAAACATTGGAATTAAAAATTTTGGATCACATTTAGGGGCTCGTTATTTTATTACAGATGGTTTTGGACTTTACTCTGAAATTCAATTTCCAATAGCTCATTACGATAATAATCCAGAAGGATTTGAAAAATACAACAATCAGTTTAACTTCTCTATTGGTGCAAGTTTTAATCTGTAAACCATTATTTGAATTTATTTTTAAAGCAACTTCATAAAAAAGTTGCTTTTTTTTATGCTGTTTTGTTACAATTTATACCTTTGCTTCAAATTATTTATTTACGTAAAATCCATTCAAAATGAGTGTAATAGAAAAAAAACTGAAAGACCGCAGTGGTTCAGTTTGCGAAATTAGTGGTGCCGAACATGATTTAGTTGTGTACACGTTACCACCTCACACTGCAGAAAGCTTAGAACATTCGGTTTTAGTTGCAAAACATTTAAGAGACCAAATTGAAAATCCAGAAACCATGAATGAAAACGATTGGAGAGGATTATCAGAAAGTATGTGGAACGAACATTTGCCAGTTCAAATTTTATCTTGGAGAATGTTAGCCCGTTTGAAAAACAACGACTTGCTTGACATGATGTACTTAGATGAAGAAGCCTTAGAATGGGCAAAAGCAACAGGCGAAGGCGCAGAAGAAGACGAAAATAAAATTGTACATAAAGACAGTAACGGCGTTATTTTACAAGATGGCGATTCGGTAGTGTTGGTTAAAGATTTAGATGTTAAAGGTGCTACTTTTACTGCAAAACGTGGAGCTGCAGTACACAACATTAAATTAGCTTGGGACGACGCTAACCTTATTGAAGGTAGAGTGGAAAACCAAAGTATTTATATTTTGACGCAATACGTGAAGAAAACGAAGTAATTTTTAATGTGCCAATGTGGTAATTAAAAAAAGCCAAACGTTTTAAATGAATTAAATTACTAATAATATCATGAAAAAGATAATTTTAGGTTTGGCTACCATATTATTTATTTTATTCTTTTTAAGAAATTACACAAAGACAAGAGAAGATAATATT